>NZ_JAACYW010000500.1 GCF_015356825.1 Catenulispora rubra
GACATCAGAGCCTGGATAGCAACATGGAACGAGGACCCCCGGCCGTTCGTCTGGAAGAAGACGGCCGAGGAGATCCTCAACTCACTCGCTAAATATTTGAAACGAACTTCAGGCGCAGGACACTAGCGCACCATGAGGCATCGGACCCAGCGACTGGTCCGCCGGCACGTCGTGGACAACATGACGTACACCGGCAGCACCTGTATGCGCTGATCTTCGCTTTCCGCGCTTCCTTCCTCTTTCTCTTGCGACTTCTCTCGCGACCTCCCATGGCGTCCGCGACGTCCGCATCGGTCTGAACCAGACCGCCTGGCATCACGCCGCGCGGAACCGTGCACCCTGCCCGTCGGCGACGACGCGCATCCGATCCTCCAGGAGGTAGAACCGTGACCGCTGTCACGCCACGAATGGCAGAGCTCGAAGTGGCCGCCGCGGCGCCGGTGCCGGACGTGGGCGACCTGGTCACCATCCGCCCGGCCCGCCGGCGCCGAGGCCTGGGCGTCCCCCGCCCCGCGCGCCGCGCGTCGGGGCCGCTGCTGGTGCTGCTCGGCTGGTACCTGGCCGGCGCGGCCGGCGTGCTGTCCGCCAACACGCTCGCCTCGCCGGCCGACGTCCTCAAGCAGGGCTGGGAGCTGGTCCGGAAAGGCCAGCTGCCCTCCGCGATCTACGCCTCCGGGCAGCGCGTCGTCATCGGTTTCGCGATCGGAGCGGCCATCGCCGTCACCCTGGCGCTCGTCGCCGGGCTGTTCCGCCTCGGTGAAGACCTCGTGGACGCGACGGTCGGCATGGTCCGCACCATCCCGTGGGTCGGGCTGATCCCGCTGTTCATCATCTGGTTCGGCATCGACGAGGCCCCGAAGATCGCGCTCGTCGCGCTCGGCGTGGCGATCCCGTTGTACTTCAACCTCTACGGCGGGATCCGCTCGGTCGATCCGCAGCTCGTCGAGGCGGGCTCGACGCTGGGGCTCAACCGGTGGGGCCTGGTCCGGCACGTCATCCTGCCCGGCGCGCTGCCGGGTGCGATGGTCGGCCTGCGCTACGCGCTCGGCAGCGCGTGGCTCGCGCTGGTGTTCGGCGAGCAGATCAACGCCACCAACGGCATCGGCTACCTGATGAACAACGCCGAGGAGTTCTTCCAGACCGACGTCATCGTGGTCTGTCTCGTGACGTACGCGGTCCTGGGGTTGCTGTGCGACCTGGTCGTGCGCGTCATCAGCGGCAAGGTGCTGGCCTGGCGCCCGTCGTTCGAGGGGGCCTGATCGCCATGACCGGTACCGAAACTCTTGCGTCCAACACCAACACCAACTCCGGCCATGAAGCCGCCACCGTGCCGAACCCCGTGACCGTCAAAGGCCTGACCCGCGCGTTCGACGGCCGGGTCGTCATCGACGGACTCGATCTCACCATCGCCCCCGGGGAGTTCGTGGCCCTGCTCGGCCACAGCGGCTGCGGCAAGTCCACGCTGCTGCGGGTGCTCAGCGGACTCGACACGGAGATCTCCGGCGAGGTCACCGTGCCCCGCAAGCGCGCCGTGGCCTTCCAGGCGCCGCGGCTGCTGCCGTGGAAGCGGGTGTGGCGCAACGTCGTGCTCGGCCTGCCCGGCCGTCCCGACCGCGGACTCGCCACCCGCTACCTCGACGAGGTCGGCATCGCCGCGCGCGCCGGGGACTGGCCCAAGACGCTGTCCGGCGGCGAGGCACAGCGGGTGGCGCTGGCCCGGGCGCTCGTGCGCGAGCCGGCGCTGCTGCTGCTCGACGAGCCCTTCGGCGCCCTCGACGCGCTGACCCGGGTCAAGGCCCAGCACCTGGTCGCGGACCTGTGGCAGCGGCACGGCTGCGCGGTGCTGCTGGTCACGCACGACGTCGAGGAGGCGGTCCGGCTGGCCGACCGCGTCCTGGTGATGCGCGACGGCGTGATCGCGCACGCCAGCCCCGTCGACCTGCCGCGCCCCCGCGACATCACCGACCCCCGGTTCGTCCGGCTGCGCGCCCGGCTGCTCGCCGAGCTCGGCGTCGAGACCGGCCACTGAGCAAGGTACTGAGCATGGTTCGGAAAGGAACGAGAATGGTTGTCCGGACAGCACTGGCCACGATCGGCGTGCTCGGGCTCGTCGCCGCGGCCGCCGCGTGCGCTTCGAGCAAGTCCACCGCCTCCCACCAGGCCGCGTCGGCGAAACAGGGCTCTGGCTCTGTCACCCTCACCGTCGGCGACCAAGTCAGCAGCCTGAAAACCCTGCTGACCGCGTCGGGCCAGCTGGCCGGCACCGGCTACACGGTGAAGTTCGCCGAGTTCCAGGGTGCCGCACCGCTGTTCCAGGCCGTCAAGGCCGGCGCCGTGGACACCGGCTACGCCGCCGACCTCCCCACCCTCACCGCCATCGCCGGCGGAGTCCCGGTCAAGGCGGTCGCCGCGCTCCAGTCCAACGGCGCGGGCACGGCGATCCTGGCCCAGAAGGACTCGACGGTCACCTCGGTGGCCGACCTCAAGGGCCGGACCGTCGTCGTCTCCTCGGCGGCCGGCAGCGTCGCTCAGGAACTGCTCGCCAACGTGCTCAAGAAGGCCGGGCTGTCCTACTCGGACGTGCACGTCGAATACCTGCTCCCGACCGCGGCGCTGGCCGCGTTCAACGCGCACAAGATCGACGTGTGGGCCACCTTCGGCGTGTACCAGGACACCGCACAACTCGCCGGCGCCCGCACGCTCGTCGACGGCGAGAACGGTCTGACCAGCGGTATCGGCCTGATCAGCGCGACCGCGCAGACACTGGACGACCCGGCGAAGAAGGCCGCGCTTCAGGATCTCCTCAAGCGTGTCAACAAAGCCCTGATCTGGACCACCGCACACCCCGCACAGTACGCGGCCCAGTATGCCTCGGCCTTCAACCTCTCACCGGCCATCGCCACGCAGGTGGTATCGCAGGGCTCGAACGCACTGGTTCCGCTCTCGGCGCAGGAGATCGCCGACATCCAGAACGTCGCGGACGTCATGTCCGCCATCGGCGGCCTGTCCACCAGCGTGTCCGTCGCCGCCCATTCGGACCCCACCGCCTACACCGCCGCGGACGAGACCTCGTCCGCGAAGAGCTGAAGGGAGCGGGCCGTGCCCGTCGAGTTCATCAGTGCCATCAACGCCAACCGCGCCTCCGACGTCGACCCCAGCGCCGGCCACGGATTCGACCACGAGTTCGCCCACGAATACGCGAAGGTGCTGGACGAAGGAGGGTTCGACTACACCCTGGTCCCCTACAGCTCCAGCTGGATCGACGCCAACCAGTTCGCGCAGTTCGTGGTCAACCACACCGAGCGCCTCAAGCCGATGCTCGCGCACCGGCCCGGCGTGATCTTCCCGACGCACGCCGCGCGCGCCTTCGCCACGCTCGACCAGATCGGCCGCGGCCGGCTGGCGATCCACATCATCGCCGGCGGCCAGGACGCCGAGCAGCGGCGTGAGGGCGACTACCTGTCCAAGGCCGAGCGGTACGCGCGCGCCGACGAGTACATCCAGATCCTGCGGCGCGTGTGGACCGAGACCGAGCCGTTCGACCACGACGGCGCCTACTACAAGTTCGAGGGCTTCCGCTCCGAGATCCGGCCCTACCAGGACGCGATCCCGGTCTCGGTCGGCGGCTCCTCCGAGGAGGCCTATCGCGTCGGCGGCCGGCAGGGCGACATCTTCGGGCTGTGGGGCGAGCCGCTGGCGGAAACGAAGCAGCAGATCGACTCGGTCAACGCGCAGGCCGACGCGGCGGGCCGTCCGCATCCGCGCATCTGGGTCTCCTTCCGCCCGATCGTCGCCGCCACCGACGACCTGGCCTGGGAACGGGCCCACGAACTGCTCGGCCGGATCGAGACGGGGTACGCCGACCGCGCCGCCAAGCGCCACTACCCGATCGCCGGGACGACCGTGCCGCAGAACGTCGGCTCGCAACGGCTGCTCGCCCTCGCCGAGCGCGGCGAGCTGCACGATCGCGCGCTGTGGACCGCGCCGGCCAAGGCGACCAACGCCGCCGGCAGCTCCACCGCGCTGGTCGGCAGCCCCGAGACCGTCGCCGCCGCGCTGCTGGACTACGTCGACATCGGCTGCGAGCTGCTCTCGATCCGCGGTTTCGACCCGTTCGACGACGCGATCGGCTACGCCAAGCACGTCCTGCCGCTGGTGCGCCAGGAACTCGCGCACCGCAAGCCCGCCACTGTCTGACCCCACACCCCGCGTCCCACACCAC
>NZ_JAACYW010000501.1 GCF_015356825.1 Catenulispora rubra
GGGAACACCTGGGATTCACCGTGCCGCGCGAGCCGCTGCCGTGGCCGCCGACGCTGCCCCGGCGGGTGGCGGGCGTGAACTCGTTCGGGATGAGCGGCACCAACATCCCCGGCGCGATATACGCCTATAACCATTCCGAAGATTATGTGCACGAAGTCCTCGACTACTCCGCCCAATACTTCGAGGGCGCAGGGGACAGCCAGGCCCCGCCGGGCACTACAGATCAGGCCACGCAATCAGCGGTGATCGCCAAGGTTCTCGCCTACGCTCGGGCCCAGCTCGGTGTGCCCTACGAATGGGGCGGCAATGGCCCCGCTCACGGCCAGGGATTCGACTGCTCCGGACTCGTCCAAGCAGCCTACGCTGCCGCCGGCGTTGCCCTGCCTCGAGTCGCCACCGACCAATACCACGCTGGAAGAATACTTCCACCCGGAACGCCGCTACAACCCGGAGATTTGGTATTCTTTGGCAGCCCGCAATTTGCGCATCACGTTGGAATCTATATGGGCGACGGGCTAATGATTAATGCGCCGAACACGGGATCGGTCGTGCGGTACGAAGATTATCGTTGGCCCGACTATTTCGCGGCGACGCGACCCACCGCGCGCTGACCACGTGGCTCGTGGGGCCGGACCCGTGGCCGGTGATGAGGGGGCACCTCACCGACACGGATCCAGGCGCCGTCCGTCACGGTCTTTCTCGGGGTGCTGTCACCCAGACGCGAGTCCAACCCGGGGTCCTCCCAGCGGTCCTTTCAGGCCCCTTACCGGGGGTCCCGCCATGAGAAGACCACCCCGATCCAGTCTCCTGGCAGCTCACAGCACCTTTACGCAAGGTCGGAACGACCAGACTGATCGGTAGAGGCAACTAATCCCGATCTCTGCATGCGGCGCCCGGTGTCCTCTCACTCGGACGTCAGCCGTCCCCCTTGTTCCGTCCCCATCCTGCTGTTCGGTTGTCCTCATCTGCCCTCTTCTTGTCTTTCAACCCCACCCCTCTACCCCAACCGACCTCAACCCCAACCCGCTTGCCGGCGTGGCCGAACCCGGCGTTGCGCGGGTTGCCGGCGGCGTAGGCGCGACGGCGGGCGGTTCCGCCCGCGATCGCGCGCGAACCGGGCAACCGTAGGCGCACGCGCCGAACGGGCACCGAAAAATAGGCGCGCGGGGCGCCAACCGCACGGTTCGTAGGCCGGAATCGCGCGCCTCGACGCTTTCAGAGGGAACATTGCTAAAGAGTCTTGGAAAGCGTCGAGAAAATGCAAAACAACGACACTTATCAAGCCGCAATTCGACTGGATCTATGCCCGAAAGCCGAGCTATATTAGTGATGTGCCCGGGGGGAAGCCCGAAGCGGGAAACGCGAACCGGTCACAAAAGAAAGTCAGAAACACCGACTCGACTCTTAGCGAATGCCGAGATAGGGTTAGATCATCAGCCGGGAAACCGGAAAGAAAGTCCCCCGAAGCGTATTCGGGAAACCCCAGAAAATCCCTGACCTGGCGTGAGCCTTGTCAAAATCGGGAAGGATTAATGTAATGGTCGCGATTCCCCGCTCGGCAACGCTCACCGAAACCTTCATCGGTACGCACCCGGCCCACGGCTGTCACGTTACCTATAAGCGCTACGGGAACCTGATCCGAGGCGGCCGCCCCATCGAATGGGTGTCCTGCGAAACCGTCTGGCCCAGCGGTACCACCAGAAGTTTCACCTCACAGGCCACCGGTAGCACCATCCGCGAGATCGACGAGATCTTCGCCAAACTCGCGGCCCGATACACGGTCAACGCCTCCCACACCCGCCACGCCTCCTGAACGCAGAACGAAAGGCTCTGACGCAATGACGGAAGTGGTATTGCCCGCGTGCGGCGAATGCAGCGCGGGCCCCGGGCAAAGGTGCGACCCCCGATGTACCGCACGGGGACCGTACGAATACATGGCCCGAGACGACCAACACCCCGACGTCACCGGCGCCATCACCGCCCTCGCCGCGCAAGGCGTGAGCGCCCGGGTCGTCAGCCCCGACGGTCGCGGCTACTTCCTGGAAGTCGCCACCGGCGGCGACGGGCACCACATCTGGATCGGCGCGCCGGATTGCCTGCCGGAAGATCCCGAGACGGAAGCGGCTACCGGATGGGTCGCCAACTACCTGGACGAACAGAACGACTTCATCGACGCACCCTACGCCGCATGGGACAACCCTGACCCGGCACCGATGGCTGCCGCCATCGCCGGCTTCATCGCCGCCCTCTGACACCCGCCACCCCACGCCCGCGAACGGAACAGCCGCCATGCCCGACGCCACCAGCGAATTCATCGATCACTGGATAGCCGAGGAACCCGGCAGCCTCGGCGAACACTTCGCCGAAGCGGTGGACTCCGCGAGATGGGGCGACAACCCGCGAGGCGGCACGCTGGCCAACAAGTACCGCATCACCCTGATCACCGATGAAGTCCTCGACGCGGCTGTTGCGCGCCGACTGGCCGAGGAACTCTTGGCCGCGAACGACCCGCGCATCGCCGACCCGCATGGCCCGGCCGGGGCGATCGAGGTCACCAGCGGCGAGGAACCTCGCGCCTGGATCCTGTTCGGCCGATCCCGGTCGCACCTTTCCCGCCATGCCGCGAGGACCTGGCTTCCCAGCTGACCGGATTCCCGCCCCGGCGCGAGGAATGGCTCCCGGTCGCCACCGCAGCCCCTCTCAGTTTGCCCTGACCACCACCTGATCCCGAAGGAACGTACCGCGCCACCATGACCGCGCCCACTATCACCGCCACCGCATCGGGCATATCCGCCGTATCAGCCCTGGCCGCCGCGCCTCCGACCTTTGCCGCCGCCTCGGTTCCGACCCCGCCGCCGATCTCGGTCGCCGTCGCCCCGGCACCTGCTACGGCTCCGGTTCCGCCGACACCTGTCTCACCGACCGCCGCCCAGACGGCGAAGGCCAAGCCCGGGGAACTGCGCGCCACAGTCGCCGGAGTCCTTGCCGCCGATTCCACCGCTGATTTCTCCGTCACCGAACTGGTCAGCGCCCTTGGCAATTCCGGCGGTGCGATCGGCAACGCCTGCGAGACCTTGGTGGCGCGTGGCGAGGCGGACAGGGTCGGCGCCAAACCCCGCCGCTACAAGGCGAACGCCCAGACCGCTGCCGCCGCCGCGAAGGCCGTGATCACTTCGCCCGGCCAAGGACTCCCGCCGCGCACCGCCGGCCTTTCGGGCACGACTGCGAGCACAACTCCGCCTGCCACCACCCCGCCTCCGCGCAAGCGCAGCCCGGCCAAGACGGGACCGATCACCCGCCCCAACGGGCAGCTCTACTACCCCCGCACCCTGGCGCCCGGAATCTCCGACGTAGACGCCTTGCACAGACTGCGGGACGCCGGAATCCCGGCCCTGCTCTACGGACCCCCGGGCACCGGGAAGACCTCCATGGCCGAGGCCGCCTTCGACGACCTGATCACCATCGCAGGCGACGGAGACACGACGGTCGGGGACTTGATCGGCGACTGGACGCAGAAGGACGACGGCGGATACGAGTTCATCTACGGGCCCGTGATCGAGGCGATGCTGGAGGGACGCCCCCTCCTGATCGACGACGCGACCCTCATCAGCCCCAAGGTGCTCGCAGCGATGTACCCCGCCATGGACGGCCGGAAGCAGATCATCGTCAAGGCCCACAAGGGCGAGGTCATCACTGCCGACGACGGGTTCTACGTGATCGCCGGACACAACCCGGGCGTACACGGCGCGATCCTCACCGAGGCGCTGAGCTCCAGGTTCAGTACCCAGATACACGTCGAGACCGACTACGACCTGTGCCAACAGCTCGGAATCGACCCCAAGGCCGTCACCATCGCCCGAGGGCTGGCGAAGCTCGCTGCGAACGGTGAGGTCGGCTGGGCACCGCAGTTGCGCGAACTGATCGCCTTCCAGAGGATCGCCGACACCATCGGCCCAGAGGTCGCCTTCGCCAACCTGATCGGCATCGCCCCGATCGAGGACCGTGACCAGGTCGCCGACTTGGTCGCCAAGACCTTCAAGAAGGTCAAGCCGCTCGCCCTCGGCAAGCAGATCTGACCCCGGCCCCGCCC
>NZ_JAACYW010000502.1 GCF_015356825.1 Catenulispora rubra
CGGTAGGGCCGGTCGGGCCGCAGTCGTATCTGGACCGCGAGCGAAGCCGGCGTGCGCGGGCGGCGGGTGGTGGCGAGGTGGATGCTGAGGCGGAGCAGGAGGCTGGCGCGGCGCCGCACGAGCAGGCCGAGCCCGACTCCGAGGCGATGCAGGAGCCTGAGGCAGCGCAGGAGCCTGAGGCTGGGGAGCCGGAGATCGTGCTTGCGGCCAAGCCGGAGCCCTCCGTGTCGGGGCCCGGATCGGAGCATTTGCCCGACACCGCGCAAGAGCAGGGCGGATCCGAGCCTGCCCGCGCGCCCGCCATACCGATCAGCCAGCGCTCCTACCTCGACCGCGAGCGTGCTGAGCGCAACCGTCGTGTCGAGGTCGAGGAGGTCGCCGATGAGCCCGAGCCTGAGGCCGAGGTGCGGCCTGCGGAGCAGCGTCCGTTGTTGCGCAAGGAGCGTGCGCTGGATCCCGACTGGATCAGTGCGCGTCCGCTCTTCCGCGATGAGGCTCCCACCCGCCCGCTGCCGCGGATCGAGTTCGAGCCCTCTGAGCCCCCTGAAGACGCCGACGCCGCCCCGCCGCGCAAGACGCCGCGGATCGCGCCGATGCGCAGCGTCGTGCTTGGCGCGGAGGCGGAGCATGCGGTTGCCGAGCCGGATCCCGATCCGCCGACGCTCATCGATCGCATGCCGCCCATCGATCCCGATGACCTCGTCGTTCCCGAGTTCCTGCGTCCCGACTTCATTCCGCCCATGAAGCCGCTTCGGGTGTCGCCCAACCGGCCGCCGCTACCCCAGCGCCAGCGCAAGCCACGGTCTGCCCCGGACCCGAGTCCTGGTCCGGTCGCCGCCGTCGCGCCGACCCCCGACGCCACCACCCCCGCCGCGGTCACACCAGTGCCCGCCACGACCACTCCCGCCGCAGCGACCCCCGTCCCCGCCGACATCGCCGTCCCCGACTTCATCGTCCCGGGCTTCACCGAGCCGGCGCCGGAGCCGCCGCTGCGCACCGTCCTGTCCACCGTCCTGGGGCCCGAGCTGTGGCAGCGCTGCTACACCGAGTGGAGCCCGGCGCACTGCACCGCGCTGGCGCGCATCGCACGCAACGTGGACGGCCTCGCGCCCTCGGCCGGCGCGGCGGTCCGCTCGACCGCCGGGGCCGGCATGCGGTGGCTCGGGGTGGCGCGGGAGCGCGAGATGCTGGCGGACCAGGTCGCCGACGCCATCTCGCACCCGGCCGGCGCGACGTCGGCGAACCAGGCGCGCACCGTGCGCCTCTACGGTGCGGCGATCTGCATGGCGCTGAACGTGCCGTTGCGGCGCTGCGCCTGTCACCGCGATCTGGAGCGCGACGTGTCCGGGGAGCTCATCCGGCTCGGGTTGGAGGAGCTGGCCGGGGAAGTGCCCTGATCTCGGCGATCCCAGCGTTCTCGGTGATCCGGGCGGCTTCGGCGGCCCTCCCGGCAATCTGACGCCCCATCAGATTTCCGCTACGATGCCGCCATGCGAGGAATCCTGGGGTGGGGCGTCCACCTGCCGTACCGCCGCCTGGACCGCACCGCCATCGCCCCGGTGGCCGGCACCGGCGGCGGAACCGGCACTCGGGCCGTGGCCTCGTACGACGAGGACACGACGACCATGGCCGTCGCCGCCGCCCGCGCCGCGCTGCAGGCGGAAGGCAGCAACGACACCATCAGAACCCTGTGGCTCACCACCACCGCCCCGGCCTACCAGGACCGCACCAACGCCACCGCCGTGCACGCCGCCCTCCGCCTGCCCCGCACCACCGCCGCCTACGACGCCACCGGAGCTGTCCGCTCGACGATCGGCGCCCTCGAGGCTGGCCTGACCGGCACGGGAACGCATCTCGTCGTCGCCTCCGACCTCCGCACGGGACGGCCAGGCAGCGCGGATGAGTCTGCCGGGGGCGACGCGGCTGCCGCTTTGGTCATCGGCGACGGAACCGACAACAGTCCTGTTCTGGCTGAGCTCCTCGGCCATACCAGCACCACCGAGGAGTTCCTCGACCGCTGGCGCACCCCTGGAGATCAGACCTCGAAGACCTGGGAGGACCGCTTCGGCGAGAACCGCTACACCACCCTCGCGACTGAAGCATGGAACGCCCTGCTCGTCGGGGCCGAAAAGGTCTCCGACGACATCGACATCCTGCTGATAGCCGGCACCCACGAACGCGCCGCGAAGTCCGCGCTGAAGAAAACCGGCGTGCCTGCCGCACGCCACCATGACCCGTTCAGCAAAACAGTCGGCAACTCAGGCGCGGCCCACCCCGCGCTGCTCATCGCATCAGCCCTCGAAGTCGCGCAACCCGGCCAGACCATCGCGCTCCTGGTTCTGGCAGACGGCGCCGACGCCTTCCTGTGGCGCGCGACGGAAGCCCTCGCGGCCTACCGCCCCGCACGCCCTGTCGCCGACCAGCTCGCGGCCTCCGGCGGCGTCCCGTACGGCCGTTACCTCGCCTGGCGTGGGTTCCTTCCCGTCGAGCCGCCACGCCGCCCGGAGCCGGCCCGCACGTCCGCGTCGGCGGCCGCGCGCGCTGCCGACTGGAAGTTCGCGCTCGTGGGCACTGAGAGCGCGGACGGGGCAATCGTTCACCTGCCGCCGTCCTCGTTCGATGCCGCGCCGCATCCGGCTGCCGGTAGCGAGGGCACGATTGTGACCTTCACCGTCGACCGCCTCGCCTACTCCCCCAGCCCGCCAGTGGTCTTCGCGGTCGTCGACTTCGATGGGGGCGGTCGGTTGCCGATTGAGCTCACCGACGTCGACGCAGACGAGGTCGCCATAGGGCTGCGCGTCGAGGCGACGTTCCGCCGTCTGAGCAGCGCCGACGGAATCCACAATTATTTCTGGAAGGCGCGCCCCGTCCGCCATCCTGAAAGGGAGACCCGCTGATGGCCTCGCACGGCATCAAAGACCGCGTCGCGATCGTCGGCATGGGCTGCACGCGTTTCGCAGAGCACTGGGACAGCGGGGTCGATGAGCTGCTGTTGTCGGCGACGTCGGAGGCGTTTACCGGCGCGGGGTTGGCGAAGGAGGAGATCGACGCGTACTGGCTCGGCACCGCGCAGTCCGGGATGAGCGGGATCACGCTGGCGCGGCCGCTGGAGCTGGAGGGCAAGCCCGTCACGCGTGTCGAGAACTACTGCGCGACTGGCTCTGAGGCGTTGCGGCAGGCTGCTTATGCGGTGGCTTCGGGTGCGTATGACGTTGCGATGGCCGTGGGCGTTGAGAAGGTGAAGGACTCCGGCTACCAGGGCCTCAACGCCTTCCCGATTCCTGGCGACGGCACCGCGCGCACCGTCACCGCCGCCGCGATGTTCTCCATGGTCGTGCCTGCGTATGGGGCGAAATACGGCGTTGGCCCGCAGGAGATGCGCGAGGTGCTGGCACGCATCGCGTCCAAGAACCACGCCAACGGTGCTCGTAACCCCAAGGCACAGTTCCGTAAGGAGTGGACTGTCGAGCAACTGCTTGCGATGCCGCGCGTGGCAGGCGAGCTGTCGGTGTTCGACTGCGCCGGTGTGGCCGATGGGGCGGCGGCGGCGATCGTGGTCCGGGCTGAGGATGCGCTGCGGTACACGGACAGGCCGCTGTATATCAAGGCTCTGTCACTGGTCGCCGGCAATGGCCTGGCCTTGGGGGACCCGGCCTACGACTACACGACCTTTCCGGAGATCGTCGCCGCCGCTGAGGACGCCTACCACCAAGCCGGCGTGACCGATCCGCGCCGCGAACTGGCGATGGCCGAGGTGCACGACTGCTTCACGCCGACCGAGCTGGTGCTGATGGAGGACCTGGGCTTCTGCGAGCGCGGCAAGGCCTGGCAGGACGTGCTGTCCGGGGCGTTCGACCTCGACGGCGACCTCCCGGTCAACCCGGACGGCGGGCTGAAGTCCTTCGGCCACCCGGTCGGCGCCTCCGGGCTGCGGATGATGTACGAGGCCTGGCTCCAGCTGCGTGGGGAGGCGCCGGCGGAGCGGCGGATCGGGACGTTCGGGCGGCGGGAGGTTGCGTTGACGCATAATCTTGGGGGGTATCCGGGGGAGATGGTGGGGTTTGTGTCGATTCTTGGGATG
>NZ_JAACYW010000503.1 GCF_015356825.1 Catenulispora rubra
GGGTGATCCTGGTACCCTGGGATCACCGCGAAGGGGAGTAGCTCCAACGCCGGGACGTCGACATACTGGCCCGCCTGGGCCCGGCCCCCGGGACGCCTGCGAGGGTGTTGAGCAAGACCTTCGGCCCGCAGCGACAGCTGCCGCGCCGAAGCCTCCCCGAAATCGGGCCTCGGCGCGGCCCGACTCGAAGGACTCACCTCGCGTGGACCTGATCATCATCCTGACCGTGTTCGGGATCGTCTTCCTGGCCGAGTTGCCGGACAAGACCGCCCTCGCCTCCCTGGTGCTCGGCACCCGCTATCGCCCGTCGCAGGTGTTCGTCGGCACGGCGGCTGCGTTCCTCGTGCACGTCGTGCTCGCCATCGCCGCCGGGAGTCTGCTGACGCTGCTGCCCGGGCGCGTGCTGCACGCCGTGGTCGGCGCGTTGTTCCTGATGGGCGCTTTTCTGCTGTTGCGCGGACGCCATGAGGAGGAGGAAGAGGAGCACCTGGAGCTGAAGGGGGACAAGCCCGCGACGTTCCGGCGGGTCGCCGGAATGAGCTTCGGCGTGATCCTGGTCGCCGAGTTCGGCGACCTGACGCAGATCGTCACCGCCAACCTCGCGGCCAAATACCACGACCCGATCTCGGTCGGCATCGGAGCCACGCTCGGCCTGTGGGCGGTGGCCGGACTGGCGATCGTCGGCGGGCGCGGGCTGCTGAAGGTGGTGCCGATCACGGTGATCACGCGGATCGCGGCGGCGATCATGGGAGTGCTGGCGGTGATCAGCCTGGTCGATGCGATTCGCGGCTGAGGTAAGGCAAGGCAATCAGAGCAATTATGTACTCAGGCCAGTGGGCGGCTTGGATTTCAGGCCGCTGCCGCACAGGGGCGCTACCGCCAGCGGTAGGTCGTGTTCGTTGTCGCGGTCACCGTCGCTGTAGCCGATGAGTCCGGCGCTGATGGCGGCCCAGCACGCGGCGCCGGTCGGCTCCACGTAGAGGCCGGCGCGCGCCAAGGCGGCGTGGGCTGCGCGGACTTGGTCGTCGGTGACGGTAGTGATGGCGCCGCCGGTGCTCCGTACGGCTTCGAGGATCTGCGCGCCGCGGGCCGGGCGGGCGATGGCGATGCCTTCGGCGACGGTGAGTTTGGGCGTGATCGGCGCAGGCTCGTTCTGGCCGTTGCGGAAGGCGGCGGCGAGGGGCGCGCAAGGCGCAGCCTGGACGGCGACGATGCGGGGTAGGCGGTCGATCAGGCCGGCGGCGAGGAGTTCGCGGGCGCCGAGATAGGCGCCGAGGACGAGCGTGCCGTTGCCCAGCGGGAGGACCAGGGTCTGCGGGAGGCGGCCGCCGAGTTGTTCCCACAGCTCGAAGACGTAGGTCTTGGTGCCGTGGAAGAAGAAGGGGTTGTGGACGTGGCTGGCGTAGAGGGTGCCGGGAGTGTCGGCGGCCTCGGCTGCGGCGTCGGCGGTGTCCTCGCGGGAGCCGGGGATCTGGTGAACCGTGGCGCCGTAAGCCCGGAGTTGCGCGACTTTGCCGGGTGAAGTGGCCGCCGGGACGTAAACCTCGCAGGCGATACCGGCTCGGGCGGCGTAAGCGGCGACGGCCGTGCCGGCGTTGCCGCTGCTGTCGGCGACCATGCGGCCGACGCCCAGGCCGCTGGCGAGCGCCGCGAGGAGAACGGCGCCCCGGTCCTTGAACGAGCCGGTGGGCATCAGGTAGTCGACCTTGAGCCGCACGTCCGGCCGGCCAGGCGCCGTGACCAGCGGGGTCATACCCTCGCCGAGGGTGATGGCGGCGGGCTCGGCGAGCGGGAGGGCTTCGGCGTAGCGCCAGAGAGTGGCCGGGCGGCGGGCCAGGTCGGCTGCGGTCGGGAACGCGGGGGTGAAGCCGGCCAGGTCGAGGATGCCGTGGCAGTCGGCGCAGCGCCAGGCGAGGGATTGCAGGGAGTGGTGGGTGTCGCAGGCGGCGCAGTAAAGGGTGAGGTTCGCGCTCCAAGACGATCCCGAACGCACCGCCGGACCTGGAACGGTGACGTTCGCGCTCAACGACGAGTCCGAATGCACCGCCGGACCCGGGGTTTGCGGGAGGTCCGAAATCGACGCGCTCGGTTCCGCCACTGTCGCCTCCGGGTCAGGGATGTGATCGCTGCCCGTCAATATCCCATGATCGGCGAACGAACGCCGCCGTGGCGCAGGAGCCGCAGGTCAGCAGCCGCGCAGCAGCGAGGACTCGTGCCGTCGCAGCAGACGCAGCACCAGCGCCAGGCAGGCCGCGCCGAGGACGACGAGCATCCCGATGTCCGCGCTCCACTGCAGGATCGAGTGCTGCCAGAGCGGGTCGGTGGTGGTGCGGCCCTGGGGCGGGCCCATGATGTTCGGCAGGTTGATGGTCGCGGCTTCGGCGGCGACCGCCCAGCGCGACGGGGACAGCCAGGCCAGTTGCTCCAGGGCCGGGCTGTGGAAGAGCGGGAACAGGGAGCCGCAGAAGACGACCTCGACGATCGTGATCAGGACCAGGAGCGGCATGGTCTTCTCGGTGGTGCGGACGACCGCGGAGACGACCAGGCCGAGGAGCATCGAGGTGACGCCGAGCAGGACCGCCGCCAGCATCAGTTCGGGGACCGCGGTGCCGGAGATGAGCAGGCCGTGGGCCGGCAGGCGGCGGGGCAGCAGGCAGATCGCCGACAGGACGATGGTTTGGGCCGCGGTGATCACGCCCAGGACGATCGCTTTGGACATCACGTACGCCGAGCGCGATAGTCCTGCGGCGCGTTCTCGGTCGTAGACGCCGCGTTCCTTGATCAGCTCACGGACCGCGTTGGCGGCGCCGGTCAGGCAGGCGCCGACGGCCAGGACCAGGAGCACGGTCGGGGCATCGGTGTTCTTGTCGCCGCCGGAGGCCGCGGCAAGGCCGGAGGACGCCGGGATGGCCAGGCTCAGCACGCCCATGATCATCGGGAGCGCGGCGAGCAGCATCAGGTGGCCGCGGTCGGCGGAGATCACCGCGAGGTAGCGGCGGATGAGGGTGCGGAGCTGCGAGGCCCAGCTCTGGGAGGCGCGGGGCGAGGAGTAGCAGGAGGAGGGTGCGACGGCGGCCTTGGAAGGCACCGGAGTCGAGGTCGAGGTCGCGGCGGCGGTCGACGCAGCGTCAGAGTCCCGGGACTCTCCGGGACCAAAGTCCTCGGTCGAAGACCGCGGTGAAGGAAACGTCGGCGCCCCAGACGACTCCGTGCCGGACGACTCCGCGCTGTATATGAGGTGGTACTCGGACGAGCGATACGCCCCGGCCCAGTCGTACCCACGTCGGCACGAGAAGGCGAGGAACACGTCCGCCCATGTCTCGCATTCGAAGAACGCCAGCGCCTCCTGCGGCGGGCCGTAGTACGCCACTCCCCCGCCGGGCGCCATCACCAGCAGCAGGTCGCAGGCTTGGAGCTCGGCGACCGAGTGCGTGACCACGAGCACCGTGCGGCCCTCGTCGGTCAGGCAGCGCAGCATGCGCATGACGTCGCGGTCCATGCCCGGGTCCAGGCCCGAGGTCGGCTCGTCGAGGAACAGCACCGAGGGCTTGGTCAGCAGCTCCAGCGCCACGGACACCCGCTTGCGCTGGCCGCCGGACAGGGTGGCGACCTTGTTGCCCTCGAACTCGGTCAGGCGCAGGTCGGTCAGGACCTCGTCGATGCGGCGCTCGCGCTGCTCGGCCGTCGTGCCCTGGGGAAAGCGCAGGGCGGCGGCGTAACGGAGGGCGGCCTTCACGGTGAGCTGCGCGTGCAGGACGTCGTCCTGCGGGACCAGGCCTATTCGGTGGCGGAGCACGGCGTACTCGGCGCACAGTTCGTGGCCGGCGTAGCGGACCGAGCCGGAGTCGGCGGGACGGGAGCCCGTCAGCGCGCGCAGCAGGGTCGACTTGCCGGAGCCGGAGGGGCCGATGACGGCGACCAGCGCCTGCTCGGGGACGTCGAAGCCGACGTCGTCGGCAACAGCGACGTCGGGGATGCACGTGCCCGTGTCTGTACCCGTGTCTTCAGTCGCGACAGTCATCGCTGTCCGCTCCTTCCTGTCTCACCCAGCAATAT
>NZ_JAACYW010000504.1 GCF_015356825.1 Catenulispora rubra
GTCCGATGATTGGTCCGGCTGGGAGCAGGTGGTCCGGCCGGGAGCAGGTAGGACCAGCCACCCAGCCGGGGCGCAGTCACTTCTGGCTGGTGATCTGCGTCAGCTTGGTCTGCAGCGCCATCGTCGTCCCGACCCCCACCCCTACTTCCGTAGCGGTCAGGGTCAGCGCCGGAACGGGGGTCACGGCCGTGCTGGTGGTCCTTGCCGCCTCGGGGCGGTCTTCGAGCTCAACCTGCATCTTCCCTGCCTTGCCGGATCGGCTGTCGCCTTCGCTGTCCGACATAGGTGGACTGCGCGTGGATTCCCAGTGTGTAGCACATGGACGCCGTTTCACGCATCGATCTTGTGATTCTTACTCTTTTGCAAGTCCTCGGCCCCAATCTGGGCCTCTACGTAGTTACGCCGACACCTTCCGCAGTCATGCAAAGAGGTTTACGCACCCCCGGATCGCCCGAACAGGCCAACATCGACAGAAGCCCCCAGGCCCCGGACACAGAGTTCTGACCAGGCACGACACCTGAATCACGGCGATCGCACCAGTCCCGTCGGGCACGCGGAGCGCGCCGTTCGCGACCACCCTGGTGCGGTGGGAGTCACACAAGTTGCTTCCCGCGCCGCGATGGTAGGCGAGTGTTAGGAGTCCCTATGCGGACGACCGCCAAGTCTTCGTCGTCGTCTTCGGCACCTCGGCGGCGGAGCGCTGGCCCGGTGTTGGAGCGGGTGTTGGGTCCGGAGGACTTGGCGGGGTTGGACTCCGTCGAGCTCGCCGCGCTGGCCGAGGAGATCCGCGGCTTCTTAATCGAGAAGGTCTGCGCGGTCGGCGGCCATCTCGGCGTGAACCTCGGCGTGGTGGAGCTCACCATCGCGCTGCACCGGGCGTTCCGCTCGCCGCAAGACGTGCTGCTGTTCGACACCGGGCACCAGAGCTACGTCCACAAGATCCTCACCGGCCGCGCGCCCGGGTTCGACACCCTGCGCCGACGCGGCGGCCTGTCCGGCTACCCCTCGCGGACCGAGTCAGCCCACGACTGGATCGAGAACTCGCACGCCTCGACCGCGCTGAGCTACGCCGACGGCCTGGCCAAGGCGTTCCAGCTGCGCGGCGAGCTCGCCGACGGCTCCGGCGATCCGGCTCGGCGGCACGTCGTGCCGGTGATCGGCGACGGTGCGATGACCGGCGGGCTGGCGTGGGAGGGGCTGAACAACCTGGCCGGGGCGGGTGACCGGCCGGTGGTGATCGTGCTGAACGACAACGGCCGCGCCTACGCGCCGACAGTCGGCGGCATCGCGACGCACTTGGGTGGCCTGCGCGCGGAGCACGGAGAGCGTGACGAGCACGACGAGCACGTAGACCACCCAGACCACGCAGAACACCGCGCCCAGCACCTGTTCGGCGACCTCGGCCTGGCCTACGTCGGCCCGGTCGACGGCCACGACATCGCCGCCACCGAGCAGGCGCTGCGCGAGGCGGCGGCGATGGGCCGGCCGGCGCTGGTGCACGTGATCACGACCAAGGGCCGCGGCTTCGCCCCCGCGGAGTGCGACGAGGCGGACCGGATGCACGCGGTCGGCGTCGTGGACCCGCACACCGGGACGCCGACCAAGGTACCGAAGAAGAGCTGGACCGAGGTCTTCGGCGAGCAGATGGGCGCGATCGGGGCCGAGCGGCCGGACGTGGTGTGCGTCAGCGCGGCGATGGTGCTGCCGGTCGGGCTCGGCGAGTTCGCCGGCCGGTTCCCGGAGCGGATCTTCGATGTCGGCATCGCCGAGCAGCACGCGGTGTGCTCCTCGGCGGGGCTGGCCGCCGGCGGGCTGCACCCGGTGGTGTGCGTGTACTCGACGTTCCTGAACCGGGCCTTCGACCAGGTGGTCATGGACGTGGCGCTGCACAAGGCGGGCGTCACCTTCGTCCTGGACCGCGCCGGGGTCACCGGACCGGACGGCGCCTCGCATCACGGGATGTGGGACAGCGCGATCCTCGGGGTCGTCCCGGGCCTGCGGCTGGCCGCGCCCCGCGACCCGGCGCGGCTGGCGGAGCTGCTGCGGGAGGCGGTGGCCGTCGACGACGGGCCGACCGTGGTCCGCTTCCCGAAGGCCGAGGCCGGGCCGGACATCGAGGCACACGCGCGGATGAACGGCGTCGACATCCTGTATCGCGCGGCGGGACGGCCGCTGGACGTCCTGATCGTCGCGGCCGGGGTGACCGCGCGGACGTGTCTGGCCGCCGCCGAGGAACTGGACCGGCTGGGGATCGGGGCGACGGTGGTCGACCCGCGGTGGATCCTGCCGATCAACCCGCATCTGACGCATCTGGCCGACCGGCACCGGCTGGTGGTGACCGTCGAGGACAGCGTGCGCAGCGGCGGGATGGGGACGGCGTTGGCGCAGGCGTGTGCCGACGCGGAGTCGACGACGCCGGTGCGGGTGATGGGGCTTCCGCAGGAGTTCCTGGCGGCCGGTGGGCGTGAGGAGATTCTGGAGAGCGCGGGGATGGCGGTGCGGGACATCGTCGCGACGGTGGTCGACGGGCTGCGGGCCGGGCCTCGGATGGGACCTCGGATCGGCGTACCGGACAGCCTGGAACTGATGGAGATCCCTGAGATACCACGCCGCTAGCGCCGGTCCGGCTGCCTGCTTTTCTCATGCGGAGAACGAGGAGAACACTGTGAACGCCATCGACCTCGGACTGCCGGCCTTCCCGAGCGCGGGAACCCGCGAGCGACGAAGGATCAGCCGGCAGCTCGACGTCGGCGGCGTGCCGGTGGGGGGCGGCGCGCCGGTGTCCGTGCAGTCGATGACGACGACGCTGACTGCCGACGTGAACGCCACACTCCAGCAGATCGCACAGCTGACAGCGGCCGGGTGCCAGATCGTGCGGGTCGCGGTGCCGTCGCAGGACGACGCCGACGCGCTGCCGGCGATCGCGAAGAAGTCGCAGATCCCTGTTATCGCCGACATTCACTTCCAGCCGAAGTACGTCTTCGCCGCGATCGACGCCGGATGCGCCGCGGTGCGTGTGAATCCGGGCAATATCAAGGCTTTCGACGACAAGGTCGGCGAGATCGCGCGCGCCGCCGAGGATGCCGGGATCCCGATCCGGATCGGGGTGAACGCGGGCTCCTTGGACAAACGGCTCTATGAGAAGTACGGCAAGGCGACGCCTGAGGCGCTGGTCGAGTCAGCACTCTGGGAATGCTCGTTGTTCGAGGAGCACGGGTTCCGGGACATCAAGATCTCGGTGAAGCACCACGATCCGTTGGTGATGGTGGCCGCGTACCGGTTGCTGTCGGAGCAGTGCGACTATCCGCTGCACCTCGGCGTCACCGAGGCCGGGCCGCTGATGCAGGGGACGGTGAAGTCGGCGGTGGCGTTCGGGATCCTGCTGTCGGAGGGGATCGGGGACACGATCCGGGTGTCGCTCTCCGCGCCGCCGGTCGAGGAGGTCAAGGTCGGTATCAGCATTCTGGAGTCGCTGGGGTTGCGGCGGCGGCATCTGGAGATCGTGTCGTGTCCGTCGTGCGGGCGGGCGCAGGTGGACGTGTACAAGCTGGCCGAGCGGGTGCAGGCGGCGTTCGAGGGGTTCCCGCATCCGATGCGGGTCGCGGTGATGGGGTGCGTGGTGAACGGCCCGGGCGAGGCGCGCGAGGCGGACATCGGGGTGTCGTCGGGCAACGGCAAGGGGCAGATCTTCGTGCGCGGCGAGGTGGTGCGGACGGTGCCGGAGGCGCAGATCGTCGAGGCGCTGGTGGAGGAGGCGCTGGCGTTGTCCGAGGGGTCATGAGCGAGGGGCACGCGCATCGGGGGGTGGCGCTGGTGACCGGCTCGTCGTCGGGGATCGGGGCGGTGACGGCCGCGGCGCTGGCCGAGCGCGGCTACCGCGTGGTGGTGCACGGCCGGGACGAGCAGGCGGCGGCCGGCGTGGCGATGGCGATCGGCGGCGTGCCGGTGTGCGCGGACCTGTCACGGGAGGGCGAGGCCGAAC
>NZ_JAACYW010000505.1 GCF_015356825.1 Catenulispora rubra
GGGTGGTGGTCTTGGGCGGGGTCACCGGGCTCGACGGGGTGGTCGTGGTGACCGGCGGGGGCGCGGCGCAGTCGCCGGCGTCCGGGCCGTTCCAGGCGGTGATCAGGTCCTTCGCCGTCGGCGCGATGACCGGGGGCTTCGCGTCGCGGTCCGGCAGCGGGCCGTGGCCCGGGGCGGAGACGCCGTCGTAGACGGTCGTGCCGAAGTACAGGTCGATCTGGCCGAAGCAGCTCTTGGAGCCGGGGGTCCCGGGCACCTTCACCGTGAGCGTCTGGCTGGCGCTGGTCGCCGAGGTCTTGCTCAGCTGGACGTGGCTGTGGTCGACGAAGTGCTGAGCCCCGCCCGAGGAGTCCCAGGTGGGCCCGGCGGTGTCGTACGACGCCAGCGAGATGTCGACGGTGCCGGTGCAGTTGTCGCCGACCGTCTCCGGGTTCAGGCGCACCTGGTAGCCGTAGACCGGCTCCGGCGAGTTCCCCTTGAAGGTGTCGGTCACGGCGTTGTGCCATCCGCTGACGACGCTCTTGCCGTCCGCACCGAGCTCGGCGTACTGGACGTCGTTGTCGTTGACGGTGCACACCGTGGCCGGGGTCGCGTTCCCGGGCTTCTTGTCGTGGCTGTGGTGATCGTGCGTGTTCGGCGTCGTGGGCTTCGGCGGCGGGTTGTCGCACGCGTTCGCGGCGCCCGCCGCCCACGCCATCGACGCGGCCGCGCCTAGCGTGACGATCGCACCGCGGCCTATTCGGCTAGAGGTCATGGTGGCTCTTCTCTGTGCCGGCCCCGAGGCCTCAAGGCCGGATCACTGGGGGATGTGGGGGGATGTCAGGGTATTACTGCTCCTCGACAGCGCTGGAGCTTATCCCAGTCCGACCTGGGCTCGGAAGGCAGGCTCAGGGGTGACATGAGGCGTAGTTTCTGCGGGGTATCGACATGCCTTCTGGTGATCGGGGAGGGCTTGCCCCGGTTCTCCGCCAAGTGCTCTCACCAGCGCGGACGCCGCGGTCCGTGCGACTGCGTAGCCCGACTACGAATTCTGCGGTAGACGCGATTCCTCATGATCCGCTTGAGAATTACGCCGCATTTACTGAATCAGCGCACCCGCCGCTGCACCGCCGAACCACTGTCTGGTTCACGCCTTGGCATGCACCGCATGCCAAGCCCGCCCCGAACCACCGACCGCCCAAGCCGTCAGAATCCCGGTCGCCGTCTCCTCGTCCGGCGCTGCCAGCAGCACGTCCCGCGCCCCGGCGAGTGCCGCCCCCGCGGTCCCCGCCGGTCCGTCCGCCGCGATCGAGCCGTGGCTACAGCACGTGCAGTGGAACGTCAGGCTGTCCACCGGCTCCATCGCCAGCCCGCGTTCGTCGAACGCGTCGGCCAGCGCCGTCATGTCCTGCGGCTCCGGCGCCGTCACTTGCGCGCGCCAGGTCGCGGTCGGCGAGGCCTGCCACAGCGCCAGCTCGTCGAAGACCGGGAACGCGTGGTCCTCGACGCGGCGCTCGCCGGTCGGGGCGCCGTCGTGCACGACGATCTCGCCGAAGCGGCGCGTCCCGTACGGCACCGACAGCACGCGGGCGCGGGTGGGGCAGATGCGGCGGACCCACACCACCTCGGCGTCGCCGTCCGGGTCCAGGCGGACCAGGGCCGAGCCGAATCCGTCCTCGATCTCGCCCTCGCCCGGCGTGAGGTGCACGCCGTAATTGGTCCACGCCTCGCGCGCCGTGCCCCAGTCGCCGACCATGGTGGCGGCGATCCCCAGATTCCACCACGCCGGGTTCCCCTCCGGCTCGCCGGCCCGCAGCGCGGCCTGCCGGCCCAGCTCGTAGGCCTTGGGCCAGTTCCGCAGGAACTTGTTGGCCAGCGCGGCGTCGAACCAGAGCTCGGCGCTGATCGGGGTGTCCGGAAAGGCGGCGAGGAACTCCTCGTAGCAGGCGGTGACCACCGTCCAGTCCTGGACCTCGGTGGCGTCCTCGCCTCGTTGCAGCAACTCCATGGCTTCAGCGCCCGACAGCTGAACCCGGCTCATCTCTCCCCCTGGTGGTGATCGCAGAAGAGAACAGAGTAGCGATCAAAAACAGGGAGCGATGAGAGTCCCCGCCTCCGAGGAACAGAGGCGGGGACTCTCCTAATACGTGTTATACGTGTAGTGCAGGTAGTGCAGCCGCGCTAAGGCTCTCAGCCGTTTCTGGCCAGGACCTGCAGCTGGCTGTAGGGGCCGTTGAACACGTCCTGGTCACCGGGCTGCGAACCGTGGTCCGCGTACTGCCAGAATGTGTACCAGCCCCAGCCCGGAGGCAGGGTCCCGCCACCGGAGGCGACGTAGTTCGCGATCCACAGCGGGGTGTAGTTCGCGAAGTTGGTGTCGTGGCTGGTGCAGGTGTTCCACCAGTCGGTGGTGGAGTAGATGACCGGGTAGACGCCGGTGCGCGACGCGTACTCGTTCACGAAGTCCCAGATCCAGTTGGTCATCTGGCCCCCGGACAGGCCGTAGCACTCCGAGCCGTAGGGGTTGTACTCGATGTCGAGCGCCCCGGGCAGGGTGAGGCCGTCGGAGGACCAGCCGCCGCCGCGGTTGACGAAGTAGTCCGCCTGAGTGGCGCCGCTGGAGTCGCTGGGGTTCGCGAAGTGGTACGCGCCCCGGATCACGCCCTGGTCGTAGGGGCCGACGTACTGGTTGTAGAAGTCCTGGTTGGTGTAGTACGTGCCCTCGGTCGCCTTCGTGTAGGAGAAGTCGATGTTCGGCGCGATGCTGGCCCAGTTCAGGTTGCCCTGGTAGGCGCTGACGTCGATGCCCGGCAGCTGCGGCACGGAGGCCGGCGAGAAGGGCTTCGGCTTCAGGGCGGGGCGTGCGACCGGCTCGTGGGCCGCGATCGTGGAACCCATGTAGTCGAGCTGGGGGTGGGTCGCCACCGTGGGGTGGACCGGCGTGGTGTGCCGGGTGGTGTCGACCTTGACCAGCTTGCCGGCGACCGTGCGCGCGTAGCCCGGGTGCGGGTTGGCGTGGACGGTCGGGGCGCCGGGGACGCTCGCGGGCGCGGCGTTCGCGGGCTTGGCGCTCGTCGAGGCGGCTCCGCTGGTGGCCGGCAGCAGCACGGTGCCGGCCGTGGCGACCGCGAGGGCCAGGACGGCCAGGCGGCGGGTGGTGCGGGTGCCGTGGGCGCCGCGGGTGCTGTGGGCTTCGTGGGCTTCGTGGGTGGACGTGGGCATCGTCGGCTCCGTCTTAACCGTTGGCCAGCGCTTGCACGCGGCTGTAGTCGCCGTTGAACACGTCCTGGTCGCCGGCCATCGGGCCGGAGTCCGCGTACTGCCAGATGGTGTAGAAGCCCCAGCCGGCCGGGAGGGTCCCCGGCGAGCCGTTGTAGTTGGCGACCCACAGCGGGTCGTTGTTGGCGAAGCCGCCGTAGTTGCCGGTGCAGGTCTTCCACCAGTCGGTGGTGGTGTAGATGACGGCCCAGCGGCTGGTCCGGGCGTGGTACTCGTTCAGGAACGAGGCCACCCAGTTGACCATCGAGCCCTGGCTCAGGCCGTAGCACTCGGCGCCGTAGGGGTTGTACTCGATGTCCAGCGCGCCAGGCAGGGTCTTGCCGTCGCGGGACCAGCCGCCGCCGTGCGCGACGAAGTAGTCGGCCTGGGAGGCGCCGCTGCCGCCGTTCGGGATCGCGAAGTGGTAGGCGCCGCGGATCAGGCCGGCGTTGTAGGCGCCGTTGTACTGCTGGGCGAAGTACGGGTTGGTGTAGTACGTGCCCTCGGTGGCCTTGGAGTACGAGAACTGCGCGCCGGCGGCCTTGGTCGCGGCCCAGTTCACGTTGCCCTGGTGCGAGGACACGTCGTCGCCGTGGGGGTTGCCGGCGGCCTGCGCCATGGACGGCAGGAGTGCCGCGGCGCCGGCCAGGGCGCCGACCGCGAGCGCGGCGAGGGCGCGGCGACGGGTGCGGGTGCGGGGGGTGCTGGGGGTGCCGGCGGTGAGTGGGGTGCTGTGCCGGGG
>NZ_JAACYW010000506.1 GCF_015356825.1 Catenulispora rubra
CTGCATTTGTGAGGGTGGGGGCATTTTGTTAGGGAATAATCCCCCCTTATATACGTATAACCCTCACCGCCGACAACAATGCTCCGACAGCAATGCTCCGACAACCATGCCAAGCAGGCAGCCCGATCACGCCGACGAAGTCCAGCCCGTCAAGTGTGCAGCCCGATCACGCCCACGAAGATCGGCCCGGTCAGCGGCAGCAGGAAGTTCGACAGCGTGTACGTGATCGTGTACCCGATCATCGGCACGCTGCTCTGCGCGGTGTTGGTGATCGCGGTGATGGCCGGCGTCGAGCACTGCTGGCCGGCGATGGCGCCGATCAGGATCGGTTTCTCGATCTTCAGGAAGCGGCGGCCGATCCACAGGCCGAGGAAGGCCGGGATCAGCACCATCGCGATGCCGGACAGCGGCAGGAGCAGCGGGTACTTCTTCAGCAGCGGGCCGGCGTCCGGGCCCGCGGACAGGCCGGTGACCGCGATGAACACCGCCAGGCCGAGGTCCTTCATGGTGGCGGCGGCCACTGGCGGATAGGCGCCGAAAGTCGGCTTCGTGGATCGGAACCATCCGAAGATCAGGCCGCTGATCAGGCAGCCGCCGCCGGTGCCCAGGGTCAGGTTGGCCGAGCCGAGGTGGATCACGATCTCGCCGAGCAGGACGCCGAGGCAGATGCCCAGGCCGATGTAGATCCAGTCCGCGCTCTCGGTGCGGACCTTGGCGCCGAAGGCCTTCTGGAAGCGGTCCACCTTCGACTTCATGCCGACCACGTTCAGCGTGTCGCCGACGTGGATCTCGGTGGTGCCGGAGGCCGGCAGGTCGTTGCCAAGCCGGTTGACGCCGGTCAGGTATACGCCCTCGGTGGGGACCGGGTACTCGGAGTTGATGGTGTCGACGGTCTTGCCGTTGATCTTCTTGTCGGTGACCACCAGCTCGCGGGCCTGCATCGGGCTGTCCAGCCCGGGGACAGCGTTGGTCTCCGGCCCCAGCTCGTGACCCGCCGTCATCACCGCCTCGCGGCGCCCGACCACCAGCACCCGGTCGCCGAGCAGCAGCAGCAGCGCCGGGTCGACCGTGAGGACCCTTTTGCCGCGCTTCACGCCCTCGATCGAGGCGTGCTCGCCGACCGAGTCCTCCAGGCCCTGCACGGTGAGGCCGTCGCCCTTGGTGATCTGGTAGGTGCGGCCGACCAGCCTGGGCATCGACGCTTCCTCGTCGGAGTCCAGCGCCGCGTTGCCGCCGCGCATCTTCTCCCACAGCTCGCGTGAGGCCCGGGCCAGGTTGATGCCCATCAGGCGCGGGAAGATCTGGCTGGTCAGGAGCACGATCGAGATCAGCCCGAACAGGTAGCAGACCGAGTACGCGGTGGCCACGTGCGCGGAGAGCGTCGTGACCTGGCTCGGCGTGATCCCCGGCAGCTTGGTGATGGCGTCCTGCGCGGTGCCGACGACCGCGGACTCGGTCGCCGAGCCGGCCAGGATGCCGGCGCCGGTGCCGGTGTCCAGGTTCGCGACCTTCGTGATGCCGACCGCGATCACCAGGACGAGGACCATCTCCATCAGCGACAGCACGCCGAACCGCAGGCCCTTGGGATTCAGGTTCGCGACGAATCCGGGTCCGGCGATGTAGCCGAGCGAGAAGATGAACAGGGCGAACATGATGTTCTTCACGTCGCTGTTCACGGCGATGTGCTTGCCGTTGACGGTCTGCGCCCCCAGCAGCATGGACACGATCAGCACGCCGCAGATGCCGCCGAGGGTGATCGGCCCGACCCGCAGCTTGCCGACGAGGTAGCCCAGCGCCAGGCACGCGAACAATGCCAGGACCGCGTTCTCCTGCATCAGCTTCAACACACGGACCATCTGACCTCGTACATGATCGCCTCGCGCCCGCACCACGCCCGAACGGGTGAGCCGGGCGTGATCGGCATCGGGTACCGTCGTTGGGGTTTTGTGCCCCGCCCGGCGGCGGCCGCGGTGTCATGGAGCGGGAGGAACGCCGTGCCCTTCTTCAAGAAGCGCAAGGATGAGCAGCACGGCGTGGCGGGCCCGGAGCTTCGGAAGAGCCCTGAGGGTGCGGCGTCCGCGGAAGGTGGGGCGTCTGCGAAAGGTGCAGCGTCCGCAGAGGGCGAGGACGGGAACCCGCCCGGGAAACCGGCCGAGAAGCTGCCTGGGAACCTGCCCGCGACCCCGCCCGAGCCGCCTCACCGGTTCGCCGCCATCCGACGCGTCCGGCCCGGATCGACCTGGGGCGCCGGCCGGGTCGGCGCGTTCGGCGACGCCCTCGCCGGGCCGATGGGCTCCCTCGACAGGGGGATAGACACCGCGTGGCAGGGCCTGAAGACGGTCGGCGGCATCTTCCGCGACCGCCGCCGGGTGGGGGTGCGGGCCCAGGACCAGGCGACGGTGCAGTGGCTGCGGCAGCTCGCCGGGCTGCTGAGCACGCTCGGCGCGGAGATCCTGCGCTCCGGGGCGAACACCCGCGACGTCGAGACCCAGATCGTGGACATCGCGGCCCGCTACGGCGTGGACGCCCGCTGCTTCGCGCTGCCCACCGGGATCTTCGTGCGCGTCGAGGCGGTGGTCGGCGACGCCGGCAGCGAGCTGGACTTCGCGCCGGTCGGCACCGCCGGGATGCAGCTGAACCAGGTGGAGGCGCTGCAGAACCTGGTGCAGCGGATGCTGGGCGAGGCCCTGCCGTTCGACGAGGTGCGCAAGGCGCTGCGCGAGGAGCAGAGCCTGCCGCGACGGTTCCAGCCGGCCACGGCGATCTCCGGGTACGCGATGCTGACGCTGGCGTTGGGGATGCTCCAGCACCCGACGTGGAACGCGGCGGCCGGCTACGTCGCAGCCGGGACGGCGGTCGGCGTGCTGCAGTACCTGGTGCGCCGCTACGCGCCGAACCTGCTGACGCTGCTGCCGGTGGCCGCCGCGATCATGGTCACGGTGCTGGCGCTGCGCTTCGCCGGGCCGATCCTGCATCAGGACCCGGGCTTCCTGTACATCCCGCCGCTGATCGGATTCCTGCCCGGCGCCGCGCTCACCCTCGGCGCGATCGAGTTGTCGACGAACTCGACCCTGTCCGGGATCACGCGGCTGGCCGGCGCGCTGAACGTGCTGCTGATGCTGGCCCTGGGCATCCTGGTCGCGACCGACACCGTGCGCCCGCACCCGATCGGCAACCCGATCCCGGCGCAGCTCGGGGCGTGGGTCGGCTGGGCCGCGGTGCTGCTGCTGGCGGTCGGCTTCACGCTGAACCACGACGCCCCGCGCCGTTCGCTGGCCTGGCTGATCGTGGCGCTGCTGGCGACACGCGTGGTGCAGACGGCCGGAACGCTGGTCGGCGGCCAGGCGCTCGGCGCTTTCGTGGCGGGCATGGCACTGGTGCCGGTGGCGACCTGGATCGGCAAGCGCGCGATGATCCCGGACCAGGTGATCTTCCTCCCGGCGTTCTGGATGGTGGTACCCGGCGCCCACGGTCTGTCAGGCGTGCAGCAGCTGCTGGTCGCGCACAGCTCGGCGGGCTGGCAGACGCTGCTGAACGTGATGATCACGGTCGGCTCGATCGCCCTCGGTGTGCTCGCCGGCGCTTCGCTGCGGCGGACGACGCGCCTGGAGGTGCTGCCGGCGGACGAGGTGGGCGGGACCGGGTAGGGCGGTCGACGCGGGTTGCGCTGGCGGCCGATGGTATGCGGTGCAGGACCGCGCACCGGCCCAAGCAGCACCCGCCCGACATCGACCAGCGCGGCGTGCGGTCATTTCATACGACCCGAGATGATCCGCCCCTTATCGAACAGATTTAGCAGGCGCTGCCGACAGCGGCGCCCACCATTCACACCACATCACCCC
>NZ_JAACYW010000507.1 GCF_015356825.1 Catenulispora rubra
CCACCCACCCGCCCGAGATCTTTATTTAGTACGCTTAAACAAGTAAAGGTGGGCAACGGAAGGCCGTCGTCGCATGAGCACCGTCAACGCCGGACCGGTCACGGCGCCGATTCCACCGAACCCACCGAACCCACCGAACCATCCGAACCCACCAAAGCCCCCGACCCCGCAGAACGTGCGGCAGCGGACCTTCTCCTCCCTCAAGGTCCCCAACTACCGCCTCTTCATGACCGGCCAGTCCATATCCCTGGTCGGCACGTGGATGCAGATGACCGCGCAGTCCTGGCTGGTCCTCACCCTCACGCACTCCAGCACCGCCCTCGGCCTGGTCGTCGCGCTCCAGACGCTGCCCGTCCTGCTCTTCGGCCCCTACGGCGGCGTCGTCGCCGACCGTGCCGACAAGCAGCGGCTCATGATCATCCTGCAGACCGCGATGGGGATCCAGGCGCTCGTCCTCGGCCTGCTCACCGTGTTCGGCGTGGTCAGCTTCTGGGAGGTGTGCGCGCTGGCCGTGGTCCTGGGCATGAACAACGCCTTCGAGAACGCCACGCGCCAGTCGTTCGTCCGGGAGATGGTCGGCCGCGACGAGCTCCGCAACGCCATCACCCTGAACTCGGTGATGGTGAACGCGGCGCGCGCGGTCGGGCCGGCGGTCGGCGGCGTGCTGATCGCCGTGGTGGGCATCGGGATCTGCTTCCTGTTCAACGCGGCCAGCTTCGTCGCGGTCGTCGCCTCCCTGGTGCGCATGGACCGCTCCGCGCTCCAGCCGAGCCCGCCGACGCCGCGGGCCCGCGGCCAGCTCCGCGAGGGCCTGCGCTACGCCGCCGCGACGCCGACGATCGCGATCCCGCTGGCGATGATGGGCCTGGTCGGGCTGCTGGCGTACGAGTTCCAGGTCTCGCTGCCGGTCTTCGTGGAGCGCACGTTCCACGGCGGCTCGGTCGCCTTCGGCTTCATGACCTCGGCGATGGGCGTCGGCGCCGTCGTCGGTGGCCTGTTCACAGCAGCCCGCGGCCGCACCGGCCTGCGCCCCATGGTCATCGCCTCGACCGGCTTCGGCGTGTCGATGCTGGCCGCCGCCTACGCGCCGGTGTTCGCGCTGTCCTGCGCGGTGATGCTGCTGGTCGGCTGGGCCAGCGTCTCGTTCATCGCGATCGGCAACTCGACGATCCAGCTCACCTCGGACCCGGAGAAGCGCGGCCGGATGATCGCGCTGTGGCAGGTGGCGTTCCAGGGCACGACGCCGATCGGCGGCCCGCTGGTCGGCTGGGTGATCGCGCTGTCCGACCCGCGCTCGGGGCTGGCGGTCGGCGGGGTGTCGTGCCTGGTGGCCGCGGCCGGGGGACTGGTGCTGGCGCGCCGGGTGGTGGCGCGCGGCGGGCGCACCGAGACGGAACTCGCCGCAGACCTCGCCTGACCGCCGCGCGAACCGCCGCACGAACCGGCGCCGGAGAGGCCCGTGTGCGCCTCCCGCTGCGGTGAAGAATCAGATCAATCCGAAGAGTCAGCGCCGAACTTGCCCGCAAAAGCCCGGGATTGATCTGGTTCATCGCGGCGGTAGCCGCCTCGTGTGAAGAATGAGTTGCATTAATTCGACGATCTGCCATACTCATCCCACGCCGCCACTCACCAAGGGAGGACTTCGACCGTGACGAGGAACCCCGCCCCCCTGGGCCCGGACGGAGCCGCGCCGGAGGACGACCGGTACCGGCCCGGTTACGAACTCGTCGCGGAACGCCTGCTGCACTACATCGCCGAGGAGAACCTGCGCCCCGGCGACCGGCTGCCGACCGAGCAGGGGCTGGCCGAGATCCTCGGCGTCACGCGGAACGTCACGCGCGAGGCCGTGAAGGTGCTGGCCGCGATCGGCCGGCTCACGGTCCGGCGCGGCGCGGGCATCTTCGTCGCCGCGGCCCCGGCCGTCGCCGACAACGACCAGCTGGCGCACTATCAGCCCACTGACATGGAGCACGTCCTCATGTTGCTGGACTACCGCCAGGTGATCGAGACCGAGACCGCCCGGCGCGCGGCGTCCATCGCCACGCCGCTGGAGGTCAAGTCCATCCGCGAGGCGGCGCTGGAGTCGGCCGAGGTCGGGGCGGCCGGCGACGCCGACGCCTTCGGGCACGCCGACGAGCTGTTCCACACCGCCGTGGCCGTCGCGGCGCACAACGTCTTCCTGCAGTCCTCGGTCGCCACGGTGCGCAAGTTCGCCGCGCAGAGCGACGTGCTGCTGTTCCACAGAATGGCCCCGGGCTCGCTCGAGGCCGCCGGCCGGCAGCACGTCGAGATCGCCGAGGCCATCGGCGCCGGGGACGCCGTCCGCGCGATGGACCTGATGGCCCAGCACGTGGACACCACCCGGCACCAGTTCGAGAACCGGATCCGCGACCGGCTGTTCAGCCCCGACACCCGGACCTGAACCCCGCCGCTCGCCGACACATCTGAAAACCCGGCTGCCTGACCGGCACGCCGCTACCAAGCACGCTCTCACTCAGAACAAGCACGCCCTCACCCGGCCCTGAAAGCCGACTCCGCGACGGTGTGGCCGCGACAGCGCCTGCCCCGAACCACCCCCGCGGACCTCGCGCACCCCGAAACACCTCCTTAGCCACTCCTCGATACCGCCATGCCTTTTTCCGGGCGTCCCGCGTCCGGCAGCGATCAGGAAGCAGATATGAAGATCACCCACGTCGAGTCCTTCCGGGTCCCCGTGCCCGCCGTGGATCCGCCCTTCCGGTGGCGCGAAGGCCTGGCCGGCAGCGCGCCGGCGGGGGAGGGCGGCATCCTGCGGATCGGCACCGACGCCGGCGTCGAAGGCGTCGCCTTCTTCTCCCGGCCCGGCGCCGCGGTGCTGCTCGACGATCTGGTCGAGCGGATCTTCCGCCCTGAATTGCTCGGCCAGGACCCGTTCCAGCGCGAATGGCTCTGGCACCGCGTATGGGAGCTCGACCGCATCCACGAACTGCCGCTGCCGACGCTCGGCCTGATCGACGTGGCGCTCTGGGACCTGGCCGGCCGCGTGCAGAACCTGCCGACCTGGCAGGTCCTCGGCGGCTACCGCACTGAGATCCCCGCCTACGCTTCGACCTCGACCTTCGGCAGCGTCGAAGAGTTCCTCGACGTCGCCGACCAGTGCCTGGACCTGGGCTACCACGGCGTGAAGCTGCACGCGTGGGGCGACGCCAGGCGCGACGCCCAGCTCATCCTCGCGCTCCGCGACCACCTCGGCCCCGAGGTCCCGCTGATGTACGACGGCTCGGCGGGCTTCGACCTGCCGGACGCGCTGCACGTCGGCGCGGCGCTGTCCGAGGCGAAGTACCTCTGGTACGAGGAGCCGATGCGCGAGTTCAGCGTCAGCGCCTACCGGCGCCTGGCCGAGCTCGTCGACGTGCCGCTGCTGGTCGCCGAGACCTCCGACGGCGCGCACATGAACTCCGCCGACTTCATCGCCGCCGGCGCGGCCACCTTCGGTGTGCGCGCCAGCACCAACCTTCGCGGCGGGATCACCGGCGCGATGCGCACCGCGCACCTCGCCGACGCCTACCGGCTCCGCGCCGAGGTGCACGGCTCGGACATCCCGAACCAGCACCTGTGCATGGCGATCTCGAACACCACCTACTACGAGTCGCTGGTCACCTCGAACCCGGTGGTCCGCGAACGCGCCGTCGACCGCGACGGCCTCGTGCACGCGCCGACCGGCCCGGGCATCGCGCTGCCCCCGGGGCTCGATTACCCGAGCGCCCTCCTGCCCTACGTCGAAGGCGCGACCGCCTAGCAGCACCTCGCCCGACAACCTGCCCGACACCCCACCTG
>NZ_JAACYW010000508.1 GCF_015356825.1 Catenulispora rubra
CCCCCACCGAGTGCACACCCCGGGCGGCCAGCACGGCCAGCGTGGCGTCCAGGTCGTCGCACATCAGGTAGAGCTCGCCGGCCGGCGGGCCCTCGGCCGGGTGCACGCCGAGCTCGGCCGGCGGCAGCTGGAAGATGAGCCAGCCGCCGCCGGCGTCCACGTGCGGGAACTCGAGCACGTCGCGCAGGAAGGCCCGGTCGGCCTCCGGATCGGCGCTGTAAAGAATCGCGTGCGTACCTGTGATCATGCCTCGACGCTACACGACTGATTCCAAGAGGTAGCCGGGCGAAACGGCTGATCAGCGGCGCCTGGCCGCCCCGGCCGCCCACCCACAGCCAACCAGGCTGAGGGAGGTCGTCCGGGTCACCCATGCTTGCTGCTGAGCCGTTTCGCAAGTCTGCTCGTCAGGTGCGGTCCTGCTACCGGCCACCCCTTGGAATCAGTCGTGTAGTCCGCCGTTCGAGCTCCGGCATCCGTAGGCTGTTGATATGACGAGCGCCGCATCGCAAGAAGCCTTCCTTCACGCGTTCCACGCCGAGCACCCGGCGGTGACCTCGGACTGGCTCGGCGACGCCCGCGACCCGGAGGGCCGGTCCAGCTACGAGCTCCTGCGCGACCGGGTGGCCGGCCGCAAGCGCGTCCTGGATCTCGGCTGCGGCGACGGCCTGCTGCTCGAACTCCTGGCCGAGGAGGGCGGCAGGCAGCTCGCCGGAGTGGACCTGTCCCCGGAAACACTGGCGCTCGCCCGCGAACGCCCGGCGCTGTCCGGCACCACGCTCGAAGTGGCGCGGGCCCAGGCGCTCCCGTTCCCGGACGACAGCTTCGACGCCTGCGTCTGCCACATGGCGCTGATGCTGATGGCCGACATCGAGCAGGTCGCGGCGGAGGTGGCCCGGGTCCTGGCGCCGGGAGGGGTCCTGGCGTTCGTGGTCGGCGACGGCGTGCTGCTCGGCGAGGCCTACGAGCGGTTCCGCACGCTGTCGACCGCAGAGATCGAGCAGGTCCCCGAGGCCGAGCGGATGCCTCGGTTGGGCGATCGCAGGACCCGCAGCCGCGAAGGGCTCGACGAAATCCTCAGCCCGGCCGGCTTCGCCCCCGTGGTTCTCGAGAAAGCCACCCTCGATCTGGGCGGCCCGTTCGAGCAGGTGTGGGCCGGCATCTCCAGCCTCTACGACTTCGAGCCGCTCGACGAGGCCGCCATGGCGCGTCTTCGCGAAGTCTTCCGTGACGCCCTTCGCGAGTCGATCACGCCTGAAGACACCGTCCCCTTCAACTACCGGGTCCTCATCGCGACAGCGCAGCGGCTTTAGCCCCGGCCGCCGCGAGCGCGTCCGCCACGCCGGCCTCCTTCTTCCCCAGCACCGGGTCCGGCTGGAACACGGCCTGTCCCCAGGCCTTGATCCCGGCCAGCACCTCGCGCGCCGAGTCGTGGACCAGCTCGTTCTCGCCGTCCACGGACTCTCCGGTGTCGGAGACCCCGTACCCGTCGATCCCCGCCGCGCGGCACAGCAACAGCGCCCGCGGCATGTGGAAGTCCTGCGTCACCAGCGTGGCGTGATCGACCCCGAAGATCTTCTTGGCCCGCGCGCACGAGGCCCAGGTGTCGAACCCGGCGAAGTCGCGCACGATCCGCGCCGTCGGCACGCCCCGGTTCACCAGGTAGTCGCGCATCACGGTGGGCTCGTCGTAGCCGGGGTGGGAGTTGTCGCCGGTCACCAGGATCACGGCCACCTTGCCGCGCCGGTACAGGTCCAGGGCCACGTTCAGCCGCCGCACCAGGTACGGCGTCGGCTGGCCGTCGGGCGCGCCCGCGCCGAAGACGATCGCGACCGGCTCGTAGGGCACCGAGGCCGCGTTGCGCTGATAGGGGGACGCGTAGGCCCGCACGGCGGTCACCGGCGCGAACAGCAGCACCACGGCGAGCACCGCGGCCTGGTACAGCCGGCGCTGGCTCTTGCGGGTCCGGGGCACTCGCTGGGACAGCCACCGGCGCAGCGGAATTCGGGTCACGTGCAGTAGACGCCGGGTAGTGGATCGTGGTTCCGCCGAATCGGGGCCGCGCAGGTCCGGGAAAACCCGGGGGTCACCGGTTTCAGACCGCCTTTATCCGCCGCCGCCGGGCCAGTTCGTCCACGGCCTGCGACGCGTCATCCTGGTCGCCGGGAACGGTGCCGGTGACACTGCCGGCCGATCCCGCGCCGGAGCCGCCGGAGCCGCCGACGACGTCCTCGCCGCCCCCCGGGAACTGCCTCAGCGTCCCCTCGACCTCGCGGCACACCGCGTCCACGGCGATCCCGAACACCCCCTGGCCGCCCTGCACCAGGTCGAAGACCTCGTCCGGGGACGTGCACTCGTAGACGCTCGCGCCGTCGCTCATCAGGGTGACGCCGGCCAGGTCGGCCTCGCCGCGGGCGCGCAGGTAGCCGACCGCGATGCGGATGTTCTGGAGCGAGACCCCGGTGTCCAGCAGGCGCTTGACGATCTTCAGCGCGATGATGTCGCGGAAGCTGTACATCCGCTGCGACCCGGAGCCCGTGGCGGACCGGATCGACGGCTCGACCAGGCCGGTGCGGGCCCAGTAGTCCAGTTGGCGGTAGGTGATCCCGGCCGCGGCGCAGGCCGTCGGCCCGCGGTAGCCGGTCGGCGGGGCGTCCGGCCGCCGCGCGGAGGCGGCCGGCACGTCGCCCGGCCCGACCGCGCGCGGGAACCCGCTCGCGCTCGCAGCGCCCGTCCCGGTCATGTGCTTGGCCTTCCGCTTGAAGAGCCCCAGTGAGGGAACCCACGCCGATCCGTGTTGTCGGGAAAGATCCCTCGCCCGGATTCCTTGACGTCGATCAGTCTCCGCAAACCCGATTCGTCGGTGCCGATCGGCGCCGCGGCCGTCGGCGGCCGGCGTAGGCCGTCCGGGCCACGGTCTCGGCTCACCCCTCCAGTTACGTCTGCCTCTAGCTGTCTTCGACCGTATGCGCGGCACGGGGCGCCGGTCAACGACATCGCCCGGGAGGCATCGGGCGTGTCTTCGTGAATCGGACTATCCGACCTTCGCGGTGAGCGCGGGAAGCCGGTTCCGCGGCCGCACGGCGATGCTCAAGGGGTGGGACGGCAGGGGGTCGGGCACCGAGACAGTCGGACAGGCGGGGCGCTCGGACAGCAAGGCACTCGAACAGCGGGGCAGCTGGACCGTCAGGCGCCGAAGTCCTCGGGCGAGACCTGGTCGAGGAATTCGCGGAAGCGCTCGACTTCCACCTCGTCCTCCTGCTCGTCCGGGATCAGGATGCTGCTCTCGGCGAGCACTTCCTCGGCCCCGTAGATGGTGGCACCGGTCCGCAGCGCCAGCGCGATGGCGTCCGAGGGGCGCGCGCTGACCTGCAGGCCGCCGTCGAAGACCAGCTCGGCGTAGAAGACCATGTCGCGCATCGCGGTGATGCGGACCTCCAGCAGCTGCCGGCCGAAGGCGGCCAGCACGTCCCGGAACAGGTCGTGGGTCAGCGGGCGCGGCGGCGTGACGCCCTGCTGGGCCAGCGCGATGGCCGAGGCCTCGTTGGCCCCGATCCAGATCGGCAGGTACCGCTCGCCGCTGACCTCGCGGAGCAGGACGATCGTCTGGTTGGACGGCATCTCGACGCGGACGCCGACGACGTCGAGTTCGTTCACGGTGTCCACCCTATCGCGCTGCGGGCCCGCCGGGCATGCCGGGGTTGCTGGAAGATTCCCGGGATGCCGGTGCGGGCGGGGCCGGAGGGGGGTCGGCTGGAACC
>NZ_JAACYW010000509.1 GCF_015356825.1 Catenulispora rubra
CCCCTCCACCGCCGCGACCTCCTCCGCCGTCAGCTCGATCTCCAGTGCGGCTACCGCGTCGTCGATGTGATGCGGCTTCGTAGCGCCGAAGATCGGCGCCGTCACCCCCGGCCGGCTCAGCAGCCACGCCAGCGACACCTGCGCCGGCGGCACGCCCCGGGCCGCGGCGATCGCCTCGACCGCGTCCACGACCGGGTAGTCCTCAGCGTTGTACAGCTCCGACGCGTACGGGTCGCTGGTCGAGCGGGTCGTGGTCGCCGCGCCGCCGCGGTTGCGGGCGCCGGCGAGCAGGCCGCGGGCCAGTGGGCTCCAGGGGAGGATGCCGACGCCCTGGTCGATGCAGAACGGGATCATCTCCCGCTCCTCCTCGCGGAACACGAGGTTGTAGTGGTTCTGCATGGACACGAAGCGCGTCCACCCATTCAGATCCGCGGTGTACTGCGCCGTCGCGAACTGCCAAGCCGCCATGCTCGACGCCCCGATGTACCGCGCCTTGCCAGCGCGCACCACATCATGCAGCGCCTCCATCGTCTCCTCGATAGGCGTCTCGGGGTCCCAGCGGTGGATCTGGTACAGGTCCACGTAGTCGGTACCGAGCCGCCGCAGCGAAGCATCGATGGAGGCCATGATGTGCTTCCGCGACAACCCGGCGTCGTTCGGGCCGGGGCCGGTCGGGTAGAAGACCTTCGTCGCCAGAACGTAGTCCTCCCGATGCGCGAACAGCTTCGGCAGGATGCGGCCGGTCACCACCTCGCTGGCGCCGCCCGAATACATGTCCGCGGTGTCGAAGTACGTGATGCCCGCCTCGACCGCGCGCGCCACCAACGGCAGCGCGGCGTCCTCAGGCAGGATCCAGGCCCGCGACTCCGGGCTGCCGTAACTCATCATGCCCAGGCACAGGCGCGAGACTTTCAGGCCGCTGCGGCCCAGTCGTATGTGTCGCAAAATACTCATTCCCCTCTAGGAGGTGTACGCAGCCAAGAATCGCGCGGTGAGCCCGGACCCGCCACCGGATACTTTCGTCGGCGGACCCTCGACGACGATCCGCCCGCCCGCGCTCCCAGCCCCGGGCCCGAGATCCAGAAGCCAGTCGGCGGCTGCGGCGATCCGCAGGTCGTGCTCGACGATCACGACCGTGTTGCCCTGGTCGACGAGCTCCTGCAACCGGGCTAACAGCAGGTCGGCGTCGGCGGGGTGCAAGCCGCTGGTCGGCTCGTCCAGCAGATACAACGTGTGGCCCCGCCGCGCCCGCTGCAGCTCGCTGACCAGCTTGATGCGCTGCGCCTCGCCGCCGGACAGGGTCGTCGCGCTCTGGCCGAGGGTGAGGTAGCCCAGGCCGATGTCGTCGAGCAGACGCAGGATGCGGTGCGCGGCCGGGAGCCCACCGAGTCCACCGAGCCCACCGGGTCCACCGAGCCCACCGAGTCCGTCGAAGAAGCCCAGCGCGTCCTCGACGCTCAGCGCGAGAACGTCGGCGACGGACTTGCCCTCGACGAGAACCTGCAGCGTCTCAGGGTTATACCTCGCTCCGTGGCACACCGGGCACGGCGCGGATTCCGTAGGCAGGAAAAGGAGTTCCACGCTCACCACGCCCTCGCCCTGGCAGTTCGGGCAGCGGCCGTCGGGGAGGTTGAAGCTGAAGCGGCTGGCCGTATAGCCGCGCGACTTGGCCAGCGGCTGGGCCGCGAAGAGCTTGCGGACGGCGTCGAAGAGCCCTGTATAAGTCGCCAGGTTCGACCGCGGCGTGCGCCCGATCGGCTTCTGGTCCACCTGCACTAGCCGGTGGACGGCGTCCAACCCCTCGGCCTTCGGAATGGCGACGATGCGGTCGTCGTCCAGCGCGGCCGCGTCCTCATCCGGGGCCTCCGCATCGTTTCCGGCCGCCGCCGCCTCCGAAGTACCGAGATGGTCCCGCACCGTAGCCGCCAGCACCTGCCCCACCAGCGTCGACTTGCCGGAGCCGGACACGCCGGTCACCGCGGTCAGCGTACCGAGCGGGAAGCGGACGCTCAGACCATTGAGATTGTGGCGCGTGACATCGTGCAGCGTCAGCCACGACGACGGCTCGCGAACGACGGCCGGCGCGACGCTCGGCGCGTTCCCGAACAGATACCGCGCCGTCGCCGACTCCGCGACGTCCTTCAACCCCGCCTCCGGCCCGCTGTACAGCACACGGCCGCCATGCGTCCCAGCGCCAGGACCGAGGTCGACAAGCCAGTCGGCATCGGCGATCACCCGCGGATTGTGTTCGACCACGAAGACCGAGTTCCCAGCAGCGCGAAGCCGACGCAGCGCCGTCAGCAGCAGCTCGGTGTCAGCCGGATGCAGGCCGGCCGACGGCTCGTCGAGCACATATAAGACCCCGAACAAACCACTGCCGAGCTGCGTGGCCAGATGCAGACGCTGGGACTCGCCGCCGGACAGCGTGGACGTGGCCCGATCAGTGCCGAGATAGCCGAGACCGAGCTCACTCAGGGTCTTGAGATGCTCCTCAAGGTTCCCGATCAGCGCCTCGGCAGCCTGCCGTCGCTCCGGCGAAAGCGCCTCGGTGTCAGGATGAACACGAGCCCGGCGCAGCAGATCGGCCAGCTCGGTCAGAGGAAGCGCGGCGGCGCGGGCGATATCGACTCCTGCGATGGTGACACTCAGCGCGAAGGGATTCAGACGCCGTCCCTCGCAGGTCGGACACGGCTCCTCGGTCAGGAAAGACGCGGCCTTGGCCCGCAGCGACGCGCTCTTCGTAGTGGCGTACGTGTGCAGCACCCAACTGCGCGGCGACATGTACGTCCCCTGATACGGCCGGGTGATCCGGTGCGCCTCGCGCACCGGATGCACCGTCACCACCGGCTGCTCCTCGGTGGTCAGCAGCCAGTGCCGCCGCTCGGCCGGCAGCGTCCGGAACGGCGCGTCGATGTCGATGCCCAGCTCGCCGAGGATGTCGCGGTAGTTCTTGCCCTGCCACGCCCCGGGCCACGCGGCGACCGCCCCCTGCCGGATGCTCAGCTCGGGATCGCCGACCAGCCGGTCCTCCTCGACGGTGTACCGGCGCCCGAGCCCGTGGCAGGTCGGGCAGGCGCCGACCGCGGTGTTCGGCGAGAACCAGTCGGAGTCGACCGGCTCGGCCCCGGCCGGATAGGTGCCCGCGCGCGAGTAGAGCATGCGCAGCACGTTCGAGACCCGGCTCACGGTCCCGACGCTGGAGCGCGCGCTGCCCGCGCCGTACTGCTGCCGCAGCGCCACCGCCGGCGGCAGCCCGCTGATGCCCCCGACCCGGGGCGCCCCGGCCTGCTCGATGAGCCGGCGTGCGTAGGGGGCGACGGACTCGAGGTAGCGGCGCTGCGCCTCGGCGTAGATCGTCGCGAACGCCAGCGACGACTTCCCCGACCCCGACACCCCGGTGAACGCCACCACCCGGTCGCGCGGCACGGCGAGGTCGACGTGGCGGAGGTTGTGCTCGGTGGCGTCGCGGACGCGGATCATCGGGTCGGAGCCCGCGGGGCTGATGGAGCCTGCGGATCCAGTGGATTCCGGAGACCCAAGAGAGCCGGCGGGCCCAGTAGATTCCGGAGATCCAAGAGATCCGGCAGACCCGGTCGAGCCCGCGCCGTCCTGCTCAGCGGGCTTGTCGACCATGCGAGTACGGTATCGGCGCGCATGAACCCGCGCACGTCGGTGGCCGGGGTTACGCTCGCAC
>NZ_JAACYW010000051.1 GCF_015356825.1 Catenulispora rubra
GCCGAAGCCCCCGAACGTCGGGGAGCTGGGCGCGGGCGCCGGCGCCTGGCTCTTCGCCTTGTCGGCCACCGTGGCCGTGGACACAGACACGGTCGCGGCACCGGCCAACGCGGCGGCCACACCGACCGCAGCGGCCGAAGAAGCCAGCGCTGTCACTATTCTTCGCATCGGCAACCTGCTTTCCAGGTAATGGAATCGGGGATCCTGACGACCAAGACGATCCTCTCGCCGAATCACGCGGTCCACCCTTGCATGGCATATCTGCAGCAAACTGCAACCGCCCCGCAGAACTGGCATCTAACTGCACGCCCGCGACCTTGCCGCCCGCGCCGCCGACCGCTGAGGATGGCTGCCATGAGCGATCGACCTGACCGGATCACCGTGCGCTTCTCCGTGCTCGGGCCGGTAAGCATCGACGACGGCGCGCAGACGGTGATCCTTCCGTCCGCCAAGCCGGTGTCCCTTCTCGCGGCGATGCTTCTGCGGCCCAACAAAGTCGTGCCGGTCGACTATCTGCAAAGCGCGGTCTGGGGCGAGAACGCCGCCGACACCACGAAAGCAACTCTGCAGGCCTACATTCTGCGGCTGCGCCGGATATTCCGGAAGTTCGGCGCGGACGACGACATCATCCAGACCGTCCCCGGCGGATACCGGCTGCCGGTCTCCGCCACCACCCTGGACCTGTCGGAGTTCCGGGAGCTCACCACGACGGCCTCGGCGGCCGACCGCCCCGAGACCGAACTGCGGCACCTTCGTAGAGCCCTGTCTCTGTGGCAGGGCCAGCCGCTGGCCAACGTCCAGTCCGAGACCCTGCACCGAGACGAGGTGCCGGTCCTGGAGGAGGAGTGGCTGCGCACCGCCGAGCGCCGCTTCGACGTCGAGCTGGGCCTGGGGCGGCACCGCGACATCCTGGCCGACCTGCGCTGGGCCACCCGCGCCTACCCGGCGTACGAACGCTTCCGCGAGCAGCTCATCGAGGCGCTGTACCGCACCGGCCGGCAGGCCGACGCGCTGTGGGAGTACCGCGACATCAAGGACTACCTCGGCGAGGAACTCGGGGTCTTCCCCGGGCGGCCGCTCCAGCAGCTGGAGATGGCGATCCTGCGCGGCGAGGAACTGACCCAGCGGCCCTGGGCCGAATCGCGCATCCGAATAGGAGAAGTGTTGTGACCAGCGCCTACGATCACGTCGCCGGCACCCGTCCGCGCGTGAAGCAGGACGTGCTCTACACCCGCACGCCCCAGGGCGTGCTCTTCCACAACTCGCACGCCGGCTTCCACCTGGCCTCGGCGTCGGCCTACCGCTTCGCCTGCGCGATCGTGCCCCGGCTGACCGGCCGGCACACCGTCGCCGAACTCTGCGACGGGCTCGGCGACGGCCCGCGCGCCATGGTGGCCGAGCTGGTCACGGCGATGCTCGACCGGGACTTCGCCCGCGACGTGCCGCCGGAATCGGCGGAGGCGGCACGGCTCCCGGCCGCGGTCGCCGAGCGGTTCGCCGCGCAGGTCAACTACGCCGACCACTACGCCGGGCTGGCCGTGGAGCGCTTCCTGGGCTTCCGCACCGCGCACGTCGCAGTGCTCGGCGACGACGCCGTCGCGCAGTGGTGCGCGCTGAGCCTGGTCCGCAACGGCTCCGAGGCGGTCGCGGTCCGGGGCGGCGCCGGGCACGCCGCCGGCTCCCGGCTCGCGGACGAGGTCGCGGAGCTGAACGAGGCGGGCTGCGCGGTGATGCTGCTGCCGCTGCCCGAGCACGAGGTGACGTGGGACGACCTGCGCGGCTACGACGTGGTGGTGACGACCGGCGGCATCCGCCAGCTGACGGCGCTGCTGGCGGCCGGGGTGCCGGAGGGTGTCAGCCTGCTGCCACTGTCCGTGGTCGGCGGCCACGCGCTCGTCGGGCCGCTGACCCGCGGCACGCGTCCGGGCTGCTTCGTCTGCGCGGCGCTGCGTTTCGGCGCCAACCAGTCGTCCGGTGCGGCCGCGGACCTGTGGAGCGGCCTGGTGGTGCCCTCGGCCGAGACGGCCGCGACGGCGCCGAGCCGGCCGCTGGCCGCGATGCTCGGCAACCTGCTGGCCTTCGAGGTCTTCCGGCTGACCACCGGCGCGCTGCCGCCGGAGACCGAGGAACAGGTCATCGTGCAGGACCTGGACTCGATGGACTGCACCACCGAACCGCTGTCCCCGCATCCACGCTGCCCTTACTGCTCCGGCATTACAGTCCGCCCCGAGACCGAAGCCGTCGTCCCCGAATCGCCGCGCACCACCACGGTCGCCGACGCCGACCAGGCCGACGAGATGTACGACGAGCTGACCGCGCGCTCGGTGCTGGTGCAGCCGTCGGTGGGCGTCTTCACCGCGTTCGACGACGACACGATCACCCAGCTGCCGGTCAAGGCCGCACGGATCCGGCTCGGCCTCGGGCACGCCGAACGGCGCGCCATCACCGCCTTCGACGTGCACCACGTCGTCGGCGCGCGCCTGTCCGCACTGCACCGGGCCGCCGAGGTGTACGCCGAGCACGTGGTTCCGCCGCGGCTCGCCGAGGAGAACGGCGACGGGGACGGCAACGGCGACGCGCCGATCCGGGTCGAGGCGGCGGATATGGCGATCGCCTCCGGCGCAGGAGCTAGCGCTGGCGCCGGCGCCGGCGCTCAGGTGGGCATCGGCGACCACATCAAGGCTCTGTCTCTGCTCTCGGGCAAGGAGGTCTTGGTCCCGGCCGCAGCTGTACACACGTTTGGGGTCGCGAACCGCGACGGCGTGTACCTGCGGACGTCGGCGGGTACCGGCGCGGGACGTTCCACGGCCGAGGCGCTGGGCCGCGCGATGTGCACGGCGCTGGGCCTGGACGCGGTTCGCAGTGTTCTGAGCCACGAGCGTCCGGCGGCCCGCGTGAAGCTCCCGGGCCTGGACGACGACCCGGAGCTCCGCTTCCTCGCCGAATCGGCGACGCAGCTGGATCTGGGCGTCGAACTGCTCGACCTGACCGATCCCGCGTCCGGCCTTCACGTGCTGCTCGCTCGTGCGCAGGACGAGGCGAGGGACCGGCCGGTGTGGGCCCTCGGCGCCGACGTCCTGTGGCGGCGTGCGGCTCGGGACGCGCTTTGCGACCTGGTCGGGCGGGTCCAGCTGGGCCGACAGGAGCCTGATGTGCCGGTCGACGGCGGAGACCCGCTCATCAGGGCTCTGGATCCGTTCGCACTGCCGGTCGAGGGCGACGTCAGGCCGGCTCTGGACGCGGCGTCGGCGTGGCCCGAGGCCTTGGACGCCCTGCGGCGTGCGGGACGGGACGCCTACGTCGTACCAACGGGCTCGGACGACCTTGCTCGCGCCGGGATCGTCGTGGTGCGCGTCCTGCTCACCGGACGGCGTTGACGTGGCCGAGCTCCCGTGGGCCCGCGCCTGCGCCGACTTCGAAACCGCCCTGCGGCGGCGGACGAGCCTGGATACGGTCGTCGCGCCGCTCGGGGTGCGGGACGAGCTAAGTGGACAACTCCCCACTTCCGGTCGGCGGATCCCGCTCCATTTCACTGGGCGCCACGTCATCGCCGGTCCGTTCGGCGGCCGGGCCGACGTCCAGGCCTGCGCACGCTGCCTGGCCCGGCGCTGGCAACGGATCCGGGACCCGCTGATCCGGGACGCGCTGGAGACCGGCGGCCCGACGCACGCCGCGGGTACGCCGCCGCAGCTCACCGACTTCGCCGTCGATGCCACCGCGGCGCTGCTGGAGCAACTCCTGGCGGAGAGCGCGAACAGCGATGGCTCAGACATCGGAATTGTGAACGGCGAGCTTTTGGCGCCGGAAGACAGCGAATCCTTCGTCTACCAGCTCGATCTCGTCCAAGCCAGGATCCTGCGAACCCGAGTCCTGGCCGACCCGGACTGCCCGGACTGCGGCTTCCCGGACCGAGGGACCACCTGGGCGCCGATCCCGGAGCTACCGGCCGCGCCGCGCTCGAAGCCCGGCTCGTCCCGGGTCCGCGACGCCGACGCCTTCGACCTCCCGGCCGACGCGCTGGTCAACCCGGTGTGCGGGGTGCTGGGCCAGGCGACCATCGCAGAGCTCGATCTGCCGACCACGTCCTCGGTGCTCGGCGTCATCGCCGAACGCGCCGGCGGCCGTCTGTACGAAGTGTTCTGGGGCGGCCATCGCGACACCTATCGTCGAAGCCTGCGAACCGGCGTCCTGGAGGGCTTCGAACGCTATGCGGGGCTTCGTCCGCGCGGCCAGGAGCCGCCGCTGATCGCCGCCTTCGACAAGCTCACCGAGCCCGCTCTGGACCCGCGCGACTGCGGGATGTATGCGCCGGAGTTCTACGAACAGGACCCTGAGACCAAGGCGTTCGCGCCGGACCGCGAGATCCCCTGGGTCCGTGGCTACTCGCTGCGCGACGACCGCGAGATCCTGGTCCCGCTCGTCCTGAGCTACTACCACTGCGAGCCGCACGCCGAGCGTTTCGTCCAGCAGTGTTCGAACGGCTGCGCGTCCGGCGGGTCCCTGGCCGAGGCGGTCCTGTCCGGCCTGCTGGAGCTGATCGAACGCGACGCCTTCCTGCTGACCTGGTACGGCCGCCGCTCGTTGCCCGAGCTCGATCCCCGCAGCAGCAAGCGCGCGGAGACCAGACATCTGGTGGACCGGCTGGCGATGTACGGGTACGAAGCAAGGTTCTTCGACACCCGACTGGCCTTCCCGACCCCGGTCATCACGGCCGTCGCGGTACGCCGCACCCCCGGCTTGGGCGCGCTGTGCTTCGGCGCGGGCGCCGCCCTCGATCCGGAGGAAGCGTTGGCGGCCGGCTTGTCCGAGATCGCAACCGACGCCCTGCACGCGCGGCGCCGTGCCGAACGCGACGAGGCCGAACTGCGGGCCATGGCGGCCGATTTCAGACAGGTCGTAGGACTGCACGACCACTCCCGGCTCTACGGCCTGCCGGAGATGGCGCAGTACGCCTCGTTCCTCCTGGACCGGCCGCGCACCGACCTCCTGCCGCTGAAGCAGGCGTTCGGCGACGTGCCGCCACGGACCGGCGACCTTCGCGACGACCTCGCCGAGTGCGTCGCGGAGGTGACGGCGGCGGGCTTCGACACGATCGTCGTCGACCAGACCGCGCCCGAGCAGCGGCGCCTGGGCCTGTCCACGGTGGGCGTCATCGTGCCCGGCCTGGTGCCGATCGACTTCGGCTGGACCCGGCAGCGCGCGCCGATCATGCCGCGCCTGCATGCCCTCACCGGCGCCTCGGCGCCGAATCCCGCACCGCACCCCTTCCCCTGAAGCGTTCGCAGGACAGTTAGGAGACCTCCTCATGGGCACCGCCCACGACTATCTGCGCACGGTCATGAACCGGGCCCGGGTGCCGATGGAGCCGATCGGCCTGGAACCGGACTGGGGCGACAAGCCCCGGCATCTGAAGTACTACCGGGACGCCGAGCGGCTGCCGTTGCCGATGGACCCAGCGCCGCCGCCGCTAGGCGATGCGGCCGACGGATTCTCGGTCGCGCTACTGGCGGACATGCTCCGGCACTCCTACGGCTACCTCGGGCGGCGGCTGGCTCCGCACGCCAACAACGACCTGGCCACGCTGCCGGATTACGCGGACGCGAACTGGTGGCGGGGCACCGCTTCCGGCGGCGGTCTGTATCCGGTGAGCGTCTACTGGGCTTCGGGGGCGCGCGGGCCGGTGCTGCCGGGGCTCTACCACTACTCGCCGCCGCATCACGAGATGCGCCGGCTGCTCACCGGGGACGTGACCGGCCAGATCCGGGCCGCGCTCGGTGACACCGCGCCGTTCGTGCATCCGGACACCGACCAGTACCTCGTGCTCGGGCTGAAGTTCTGGCAGAACGCGTTCAAGTACCAGAACTTCTGCTACCACGCGGTCACGATGGACGTCGGGACGATCCTGCAGAGCTGGCAGACGTTCCTGGCCGACCGCGGGCTGAGCCTGACCCCGGCGTTCTGGTTCGATGACCGGCGGCTCGGGGACCTGCTCGGGGTGCCGCCGGAGCAGGAGGGCGTGTTCGCCGTCGTCCCGCTGCCCTGGGCCGGGGCTGCGGCGGAGTCTGCGCCGGGGTCAGTGCCCAAGTCGGTGCCGAAGTCAGTGCCCGAGCTAAAGACAGGCCAGAATCCCGAGTACCCGCCTCGGGTTCGCACTGTCGAGCAGGAGCGGTCGCGCCGGGTGCGGACGTTCGACTTGGTCACCGCGGTGCATCAGGCCACGATGACGCCCGCGCCGCGGCCCGAGCCGGTGGCGCTGGATTCGGCGGCGGTGGTTCGGCCGTCGCCGGACCGGCCGGTCGTCGACCTGCCCGCGCCTTCCGCGATGGCACCGGCGCGGCAGGCGTTCCGGGCGCGGCGCAGCAGCTTCGGCCGGTTCAGCGGCGCGATGCCGACGTCCGGTGCCGAGTTGGCCGGGGTGCTGGCCGCCGGGGCGCGAGCGGCCGCGTTCCCTTGCGACGTCGCGGAGGCGGAGCGGGGGCTGGAGTTGGCCAAGCTCTACGTCTTCGCCAACCACGTGCAGGACGTCACGCCAGCCGCTTATGAGTTCGACCCGGCCGCGAACCGCCTGGTGCGCGTGACGAAGCGCGCGCCGGCCGAGTTCCTGCAGCCGACGTACTTCCTGGAGAACTACAACCTGGAAGAGGCCGGCGCGGTGATCGTCCCGGCGGTGCGCGCGGACGCTGTGTACGACGCGGTCGGCGATCGCGGCTACCGGCTGGCGAACGCCGTGGTCGGGGCCGTCGCGCAGGCGGTGTACCTGGCGGCGGCCGGGCTCGGGCTGGGCTGCGGCGCGGCGCTGGGGTTCGACAACCCCGCGTACGTCGAGGAGCTGGGGCTGGACGGCACCGGGGAGTCTCCGCTGCTGCTGCTCATGATCGGCCGGGAGCGCGAGCTGCCCGCCGACTTCCGCTACGAGATCGGCTGAGGGGGATCGCCGTGACTGTCACCATGCCTTTCGCAGGACTCACCGATGCCACCGACGCCGGCGACGCAACCGGCGCCACCGGCCTCGCTGGCACCGCGACCGACTCGGGCGCCGCCGGGAGCTGGGAGCTCGGCCGACGCTTCATGCTGCGCGTCGCGGGCCTGCCGTTCTCGGCGCTGGAGTCGCTGCGCAGCCCGGCGAGCGTCGCCTGGGCCGACGCGGTGCTGGACGGCGAGCGCCGTCTGGCGGAGTCCGGCGCCGCGCTGAGCGACCTGCTGCACGAGGCCATCAGCGACAACGAGGACGAGGCCGACCGGCGCGCTTTGCTTGGCCTGCGACGCCAGGTGTTCAACGCGAAGCCGGTCAAGGATCCGGAGGCCGCGCTTCGGTTGCCGATGTCGGACGGCTGCCGGGACGCGCTGGCCGGTTGGCTGCGTGAGCATGCCGCGTGGCAGGAGCTGCGTGCGCAGGGTTCTGCGATTCTCCGCACGGAGGATGCGCAGGTCCGCGAGACGCTGCGCCAGCTTGCGGCCGAACCGCGGCTGCGGCAGGGGCTGCTCCTGGCCTCGCCGTCGCTGGACGCGGCGTTGGACGGGTTTCTGGCCAAGCCGCCGGGCGAGCTCGGCAAGCGGGATCGGCGCACGCAGCGTGCGCTGGTCGAATATCTGTACAAGGTGGCCGGCAAGACCAGCCCGTTCAGCAGCTTCACCGGCGTGGCGCTGGGTGAGTTCACTGATATGCCCGGCGCGGCCTCGGCCTCTGGCCCTGATTCGATCGCCGTTCCGGACGACTGGACGGATCATCCGCGCATCAACGTGGCCGTGCTGGCGCGGCTGGCCGACCTCGTCGCGGCCGACGACGCGTTGCGTGCCGATCTGCCGGTGACGCTGACCGCTGGTTGGCACGCCGAGGAGGACCGGCTGCGGTACATGCGGCACACGACGGTTCGTGGGGACGACGACGCGGCGGTCAGTTTCGACATCGTGCAGGACGACTTGTTCTTCCTGCGTCACGGCGCAGCGTTGCAGGGGATTTTGGACGTCCTGGCCGGTGAGCCGGGGCTGCGCTACTCGGAGTTCATCAGCAGGCTGAGTTCTGCGGTCCAGGCACCGGCGGCTGACTGCGACGCCTACGCGCGCCGGCTGATGCAGCTGGGGTTGCTGCGGGTTCCGGCGCTGCGGATCGACATTCACCACCGCGATCCGCTGCGCGATCTGGCCGGTCGGCTGCTGACGTTGGAGCGTCCGTGGGCGGATGAGTTGTCTGCGCGGCTCGAAGGCATCGCAATGCTTTTGGACGGCTTTGCCGATGCGGACCTGGCGGCGCGACGCGCGATCCTTCAGCGGATCCGGACCGGGTTCGAGGAGGTTCACGAGGCGCTGGGGGCGCCGGAGGCCACGCTGCCGAGGACGCTGGTTTATGAGGACGTCCGTGCTGGTCAGGCGCCGGTGGTGTGCGACCGGTCGGAGTGGACGGCGAGCTTCGGTGGCCCGTTGCGGACTCTGAGCGAGGTTCTGCCGCTGTTCGACATGGTCCTGACTCACCGGCTCGTGCTACGCGGGTTCTTTCTCGCGCGCTATGGCGTCGGCGGGCGGTGTGAGGACGTCGCGGGGTTCGTGCGCGACTTCCATGAGGACATCTACGACCAGTACGTGCGGCTGACGCAGGAGCGTCGCAGCTTCGACGAGGACGGCGGCTACCTGCCGTATGAGAACTGGCTGCGCCAGCCGGAGTTCGGTGTTCTGGACGCGGCCCGGGAGGCGTTCGCCGAGCACATGCGGGAGCTCTGGCGGGGTCGGGAGTCATCGGAGTCAGAGGACGAAGTCGTATTGTCGGAGGCGGTGCTGGCCGAGATTGCCGGACGGATCGCGCCGTTCACGTCGCGGTTCCGTCCCGAGGCGCACTTCCTACAGGTCGGACGGACCGACAGCGGTCCGATCGCGGCGCTCAACCGCTCGTTCGGCGGGCTGCACTTCCCGTTCTCGCGGTTCTCGCACTGCTTCGAGGACGTCGGGGCGGAGGGGCTGTCCGGTGAGCTGCGTCAGACCTCTGGCATGGTCGCCCCCGACGGCGCGGTGTTGGCTGAGGTCGCCGGCGGGATCGTGGGGACGAACCTGAACCTGCACGGTCTGCTCACCGAGTATCAGATCATCTGCCCGGACGAGCATTCGTCGTTGCCTGCGGAGGCTCAGCTTCCGATGGACGACCTGTTTCTTGAGCACGACGTGGACTCCGACCGCGTGATGCTGCGGTCGCGGCGTCTGGGGCGCGAGGTCGTTCCGGTGTATCTCGGCTATCTGCTGCCGATGGTGCTGCCCGCGATTCCGCGGTTCCTGCTGCTGTTCTCGCCGTCGTCGTTGGCGCGGCTCGATGTGTGGGAGGGCGTGCCGGGCTTCGAGTCGGGCCTCGAGTCGGGCTTGGAGTCGGCGGAGGGCGTGCGGACGCGGCCGCGGGTTCGGCTGGGCTCGCTGATCGTCGCGCGCCGACAGTGGACGTTCCCCGCGTCCACGCTCCCGGCGCATCAGTCGGGCGCAGACAGCACCGAACGGCTGCTGGCCTGGCGTCGCTGGCAGCTCGAGCACCGTCTGCCCGATCAAGTGTTCGCTCGCTGCGACGCCGAAGGGGAGCGTGCCAAGCCGGCCTTGGTCGACTTCACCAGCACAGTTTCGCTCAGCCTGCTGGACGCGGCGCTCAAGGACGGCGGCTTCCGGCTCGAGGAGATGTCCCCGGGCGCGGACCAGCTCACCGTCATGTCAGGGCCCGAACACGGCCGCACGCCGGGCCACCACGTCGCCGAGCTGGCCGTCGAGACGACGGTCCGCCGCTCCCACCCGACCTTCACCGGAGGCACCTCATGACCACGCTCGCCGCCGAGCCGGCGGCCGATACCGGCACCGACCTTGAGTCCGGGCCCGGCGCCTGGCAGGCCATTCACATCTTCTACGGCGCGGTGCGGCTGTCCTTGCTGACGGAATCGATCAGGCCCCTGATCGCCGGGCTCCGTCAGGACGGCCTGCTCGACGGCTGGTTCTTCATCAACTACTGGGTCGAGGGCACACACCTGCGGTTGCGGCTGCGGCCTTCGTCGGCCGCCGCCACGGATGTCGTTCTGTCGCGCGCTGAGGCGGCCATCGACGAGTACCTGCGCAGGCGTCCGGCGCTGTACTCGGCCGACCCGGACTTCCTGTCCGACGTCTACACCAAGATGTTCGACTTCGAGTTCACCGACGAGCAGCGGGCCCGCTTCCTCGACGAGAACGGCCGGATGCGGCTGCGCGAGAACAACTCGCACAGCCGCGAGCCGTACGAGCCGGAGTACGGCAAGTACGGCGGCCCCGCCGGAGTCGCGGTCGCGGAGTGGCACTTCGAGCAGTCCTCCGACCTGGTCGTCGAGCTGCTGCGGACGATGAACACGCACCTGCGCTCCATCCGGCTCGGCATCGCCGCACAGCTGATGATGGTGACCGCGGCCGCGTTCGAGCCCGACGCCCAGGCCTGCGCCGACTTCTTCGAGGGCTACCACGCCTTCTGGCGCCGCGCCTTCGACACCGACGGCGACGTGACGGACGAGGACTACGACTCGGCCTACGCCAAAACCGGCCCCGGAATCAGCCGCCGCTTCGCAGCCATCCGCGACGCGTTCGCCCAAGGCACCGCCCCAAGCCTGCCCGGCGTCCTCGGCCCCTGGGCCACCCACTGCATCGAGCTGCGCTCACGCATCGGCACCCTCGCCGACCGCGGCGACCTGGCATTCGAATCCTGGGACGACACCGCCGACCTGGTCCTGACGGACGGCGCCGCAGCAGCCCGCCGCCTCCTGCTCCCCTACCTGCACATGACGAACAACCGCCTCGGCATGACCCTCACCGACGAGGCCTTCCTCGGCCGCATCCTGGCCCGCGCGCTGCGGGAGACAGAGGAAGAGACCGAGCCGGAGACCGCGGCCGGTCCGGAAAGCGCGACCACGGCCAGGCCGGCGAGCGAAACCGAGCAGGAGACTGCCGCCGGGCCAGCGAGCGCGGCTGGGCCGGAGACCACGGCCGGGCTGGTGAGCGCAACCGAGCCGGAAGCCGGAACCGAATCCAAGCAGAAGACTGCGACCGGGCCGGAAAGCGCAACCATGGCCAGGCCAGCGAGCGTGGCTGGGCGGATGACCGCAACCGAGCTGGCGGGCGCAATCGAGGCGGCGGCCGAGCCGAAAGCGGAGGCGGCACCGTGACCACCACCTGGCTGGAGCAGAGTCCGGCGCGCGCGGCGCATGTCGCGATCGGTCCCGGGATGCTGCGTGGCGCGGCGCCGGTCTACCTCGTGAAGAACGGCGGCACTGGTGCGCGCTATGAGCTCGGGCCGCGTGAGCACTTCGTGCTGGAGCGCCTTGATGGCAGCCGAACGCTTGATGCGATCGGCGCCGAGTATGCCGAGCACTTCAGCAAGCGGCTTGGTGAGAGCGCGTGGCTGCAACTGCTGAGCTTGTTCGGGAGCCGGGGCTTGCTCGCCGGTGGCGATGAGCTCGCCGAGCACGCCACGGCGAAGCGCACTAAGCGCGAGTCCAAGAAGGGCTTCCCCGCTGGCGACATTGTGATGTTCGACCCCGAGCGCCTGATCGGCTTGCTGCTCCGGGTGCTGCGTCCGGTGCTGACTCGGCGTGTCGCCGTGCCCCTGGTCGTGGCGCTGGTTGCGGTCGAGGTGCTGATCTTCGCGCATGTCAATGAGCTGGCTCACGAGTCGTGGCATTTTGCCAGGCAGCCGGCGCTGATCCCGATCGTCTTCAGCGTCTACGGACTGAGCCTGCTGACCCACGAGCTCGGGCACGGCCTGGTCGGCGAGCGCTTCGGCGGGCGCGCGACGGAAGTCGGGCTGCGGTATCGGCTGCCGGCGATCGGGTTCTACTGCACGGTCGAGGACATGCCGCTGTTCCGGTCGCGGTGGCAGCGCGTCGCCACCGCCGCCGCGGGCATCGTGGTGGACATCGCCTTCCAGGTGCCGTTCTTCGTGCTGTGGACGGCGCTGCCAGGTGGCGACCCGACGCGGGCCGCGATCGCGATGCTGCTCATGTACAAGATCGCCGGCGTGGTGTTCAACCTGCTCCCGCTGCCGCCGCTGGACGGCTACCTGATGCTCAGCCATGCGCTGAACATCTCCCGGCTGGCGGTCTCGAGCGGGAAGTACATCAGCCTGCTCATTCACCGGGATCCGGCAGCGCGCCGTTATCCGCGGCGTGCCGTCGTCGCCTATCTCTGCTATCCGTTCGTCGCCGCCGCGTGTGTGCTCCCTGCCGCCTACGGCCTGTGCTGGTACCTGATCAGCGCGTTCCCGAGCCCGTACGGATGGCTGGTGATCGGGGCACTGGTGCTGCTCAACGTCGCCGAGCCGGTGGTGAATCGGCTCCGTGGCAAGCACCGGACGACCGAGACTCCGGCGGCGGAACCGGCCGCAAAGGCACCGGACACCCCGCCCGAACCACTCCCCCTCGCCACACGCACGGAGGCGCGCATGAACCTGTCGCCGATCTCGAAGACGCTGACAAAAACAGCAGAACCGATAAAAGCAGCAATCATCGTCGAGCACGTCCGCAAGACCTACGGTGCCGTAACCGCCTGCCGCGACGTCTCCCTCACCGTCGCCGAGGGCGAGCTGTTCGGCGTCCTGGGCCCCAACGGCGCCGGAAAGACCACCCTGATCGAGATCCTGGAGGGCCTGCGCCGCCCCGACTCCGGCACAGTGTCCGTCCTCGGCACCGAGCCCTGGCGCCGCGACGCACACACCCTCCTCCGCATCGGCGTCCAAACCCAGGCCTCCGCCTTCTTCACCCGCCTCACCGCGCTGGAGCACCTGGAGACCGTCGCAGCCCTCTACCGCGCCCCGCGCCGCGCGGCCCGCGAAGCGATCGAACGCTTCGGCCTCACCGCGTCGGCCGGCATACGCGTCGAACGCCTCTCCGGCGGCCAGCGCCAGCGCCTCGGCATCGCCGCGGCCCTGGTCCACGACCCGGACCTGGTGTTCCTCGACGAGCCCACCGCCGCCCTGGACCCCCGGGCCCGGCTGGACCTGTGGGACCTGATGCGCGAGATCCGGGACCGGGGCAAGACCATCGTCTACACGACGCACCAGCTCGACGAGGCCGAGGCGCTGTGCGACCGGGTGGCCATCATGAGCGGCGGCGAGGTCGTCGCGGTCGGCGATCCGCTGCAGCTGGTCGACTCGCTGGAGCAGCCGGTACGCGTCTTCGTGCCCTGCGAACGCATCAGCGTCGGCGCGGCGCGCGGCCTGCCCGGCGTCGACGACGCCCGCGCCGAGGGCGCCTCGACCGTCATCGCCACCCGCGCCCCGGGACTGGTCCTGTCGGCGGTCACCGAGATCGCCGGGATCCAGGGCATCAGGACCCGCACCGCTTCGTTGGAAGACGTCTTCCTCGCCCTGACCGGAAAGGACTTCGCGGCATGAGCGCCGGGAACCCGAACGCCGCCGGCACCCCGCTGGGTGCGCTGAGCGCCGCCATCACCCGCTCCTACTACCGCGACAAGGTGACGCTGTTCTTCACCTTCGCCTTCCCGCTGATCTTCCTGGTGGTCTTCGGCGTCCTGTTCCGCGACCAGACGGTCGGCGGATCCGGCTTCATCGCCTCGACCGCGGCCGGCGTCCTGTCCTGGGCGGTGGCCACCTCGGCGCTGTTCGGCGTCTCCTACACGCTGATGCACTGGCGCACCACCGAGGTCCTGCGCGTGATCCGCATGACGCCGACCCGGCTGCCCACGGTCATGGGCTCGCGGTTCCTGGTCGCCGTCGGCGTGGCGCTGGTGCAGGCGGTGTTCTTCGTCGGGGTCGCGATGCTCCCGGTCTTCGGCCTGCACCTGTCCGGTCGCGCGGTGCTCGCGCTGCCGACGATCCTGGTCGGGGTGATGGCGTTCTTCGCACTGGGACTGCTGGTCAGCGTCGTGGCGTCGTCCTCGGAAGCGATCGCGGCGATCGCCAACTGCGTGATGACGCCGATGGCCTTCCTGTCCGGCACGTTCTACCCGATCAGCCTGAGCCCGCGCTGGATCCAGGACATCTCCTGGGTGCTGCCGCTGCGCTACCTGGTCAACGGCACGGTCGGACCGGTCGGCGGCACCGGCGGCGTCACGACGGTCCTGGTGTCGTGCGCCGCGCTGCTCGGCTTCACCGCGCTGTTCGCCGGGCTGGCCGCGCGGTACTTCCGGTGGAGCCGTGAGGCATGAGGACCCTGACACAGCTGTTGACCGACCACGCGGCCCGGGACGGTCGCGGGCCGGACCGGGTGCCGCGCGTCGTCGAACTCGGCGAAGAGGATCTGCTGACGTGGGAGCGTTCCCCGGTCAGCGAATCGGGCGACCCGCGTCCGGATGTGCGGGACGCCGACATCTTCCTGACCTCGCGGGCCGTCCTGGTCCTCCGGCGCGGATCAGAACGCGCCTGCGGCCACTGCCTGGCGCTGCGCTTGCAGCGTATGCAGCCGGCGCACGAACGTGACTTGCTGGAGATCGGCTCCGGGACGCAACGAGTCGGAACCTGGCCCGACATCGGAGAACAGCTCGCTGTGGCTGTGTGGGCCTGTTTCAACCAGGCCGATCAGGCTCGCGCCACAGAGCTCTCGCAGGTATGGCGCGTCGATCTCCGAACCCTGATGGTCACCGCCTCACAACTGCTCCGCGACGCCCGCTGCCCCAGCTGCGGCGACCGCGATCCGGAACCGCCGGACATCGACCTCGGCATCGTCCGCAAGCCGAGCCCCACCGAATACCGCGTGCGCCGACCCGAGGACTACGCGATACCGATCAAAGCACTGGTCAACCCGGTCTGCGGCGTGCTGGCCCCGGGAACGTCGCTGTCCCTGGGCTCGCCGACGACCGCGCCGGTCGTCGGAGCCGCCTCGGTCCGCGGACCGATCGGCCTGCACGACCTGAGCTGGAGCGGCCAGGCGAACTCCTACGCCGCCAGCTCCCGCCTGGCCCTGTTCGAAGGCCTCGAACGCCACGCCGGAACCATGCGCCGGCGCCCCGGCCTGGTCGTCGGCAGCTACACCGAACTCGCCGACAGAACCCTGACCCTGAATCCCGGCGAGTGCGCCACCTACTCCCCCGAGTCCTACACCACCGACGACCACCTCACCCCGTTCGACCCCGACCGGCCGATCCCATGGGTCACCGGCTACTCGCTGCGCGACAAACGGCCGATCCTGGTCCCCGTGCGCCTGGCCTTCTACGGCTGGGACGGCGGATCGGAACTGTTCGCCTTCGAATGCTCCAACGGCTGCGCGAGCGGCGGCTGTCTGGCCGAGGCCGTCCTGTTCGGCCTGCTGGAGCTGATCGAGCGCGACGCCTTCCTGCTGGCCTGGTACGGCGGCGCCGAGCTGCCGGAGATCGACACGGCGTCCCTGGACGGCACGGCGCGCGCCATGCTGAACCGCGCGCGCTTGCAGGGCTACGAAGTCCGCCTGTTCGACAACCGGATCGACCTCCCGGTCCCGGTGGTCACCGGCGTCGCACGCCGGACCGACGGCGGCGACGGGCTGTTCTCGTTCGCCGCCGGGGCGGGCATGGACCCGGAGTCGGCCGCGGAGGCCGCGCTCGGCGAGATCCTGACCTACATCCCCTCGATGCGACACCGGGTGCAGGCGCGCCGCGAGGAACTTCAAGCGATGGCACAGGATTTCGCGCTGGTGAGCGGTCTGGCCGACCATCCGGCGCTGTTCGGTCTGCCGGAGATGGCCGAGCACGCGCGGCACTACACGCGCGACGCCGATCCGGTACCCGTCTCAGAGCTCTACCAGGACTGGCTGCGCGTCCGTCCCGCGACCGACGACCTGGCCGACGATGTCCGGTTCCTGGTCGACGAGGTGGTGCGCGCCGGATCGGACGTGATCGTCGTCGACCAGACCAGTGCGGAGCAGCGCGCGGCGGGGCTGTCCGGAGTACGGGTCATCGCGCCGGGCCTGGTGCCGATCGACTTCGGCTGGGGACGGCAGCGTGCGCCGCGGGTCCCGCGGATGTTCACGGCGCTGCGGCGTGCGGGACTGCGGGACGCCGACCTGACCGCGGCGGACCTGCACCTGGTCCCGCATCCCTTTCCATGATTCCAAGCGAAAAGCCGGTCGCGGCGCCGCCGGCATCGGCGGCACCGCGACCTCGGACCTCACGCGCAGCAGCTCGTGGTGGAGCAGGTCGAGCAGGTGCTGGTGCTGCTGGTGCTGGTGGCGTGGTTGCCGTTGCCGCCCTGCTTGCCCGCCGGGGCACCCATCAGTCCGTCGAACTCCGCGTAGTCCTGGATCTCGAAGGTCTCCGAGTCCAGGGCCTGCAGCTCCATCGCCAGCGAGACGAGAGTGCCCTCGGTCGTGGTGTCGAACGCTTCCATCGTGTGCCTCCAAGGCTGTCCATCCGGTCCGTCCGGCTCCTGCCGGCCGATGGATCCATTACGCCAGGAGCCGCTTACACCGAACCGGACAGAGAACCCGACAGAACGCTGACACCAACACCGACACCGGGCCGACAGGAGGACGTCATGGAAAACGCCATGCTCGACCGCGCGCTGGAACTGTACGTCGACCTGCATCAGCACCCTGAGCTGGCCGGCGCCGAGGAGCGCACCGCCGACCGGTTCGCCGCCCGGCTACGCGAGTGCGGGCTGAAAGTGACGACTGGCATCGGCGGCCACGGCGTGCTGGGGATGCTGAGCAGCGGGGACGGCCCGACGGTCCTGCTGCGCGCCGAGCTCGACGCGCTGCCGATCGCCGAGGAGACCGGCCTGCCCTACGCCGCCGACGAAGCAGCGGGCGTCATGCACGCCTGCGGGCACGACGCACACCTGGCCTGCCTCGCCGGAGCCGCGACGCTGCTCGCTCGGCACAGGGACGCCTGGCGCGGAACGCTGGTCGTCGTCGGCCAGCCCGCCGAGGAGGAGCTGTCCGGCGCCGCCGCGATGCTCGCCGACGGGCTGTACGAGCGCTGCGGCCGCCCCGACGTCGTGCTCGCACAGCACCTCACGCCGCTGCCGACCGGCTGGGTCGCGCACTGCCCGGACGCCGTCACGGCCGCGAGCCGCACGCTGGAGCTTCGCGTCCACGGCCGCGGCGGGCACGCCGGGCTGCGGCAGTTCGCCGTGGATCCGGTGCCGGTGGCCGCGGCGATCGTGCTGGACGCGGCCGGGATCGCGGACCGGCTGCCGGCGGCCGTCACGGTCGGGACGATCCGGGGCGGCAGCCGTCCCAACGTCATCCCGGACATGGTGACGCTCGGTATCAGTGTTCGTGCTCCCACAGCGGCGGTACTCGGCGCGGCGGTCCGGGACCTCGCTCAGATCGCGAACGAGCACAGCCGCCGGGCCGGGTGTCCGCGTCCGCCGGAGCTGACGACAACCTCCGCGGCACCGGCCGGACAGAACGATCCGGCAGCCGGCCGGGTCGTCCGGAAGGCCCACCTGCAACGGTTCGGGCAGTCCCGCATGCTCGCGCTCCCGCCGTCGATGGCGACCGACGACTTCCCGCTGCTCACGCTGCCCGACTCCGACCGTCCGATCCCGTCCGTCTACTGGATGATCGGCGCCACCCCGGCCCGGCGCTGGGCCGAAGCCGACGGGACCACGCTCGTGGCGAAGGCCGCGAACGTGCCCGCCAACCACTCCGCGCGGTTCGCCCCCGATCCGGCGCGGACCCTGCGAACCGGGATCGCCGCGATGACCGGCGCGGCGCTCGCCTTCCTCACCGGTCCCACCTCCGAAGGGAAATCCACATCATGACGACCATCCAGCACGGCGTCTCCTTCCTGCCCGACTGCCGTCCGGAGAAGCGCTCGGCCACCGACTACTACGCCGACGTCCTGGCCATCGCGCGCCTGGCCGACGAAGCAGGGTTCGACTACGTCAAGATGACCGAGCACTACCTCGGCAACTACGGCGGCTACTGCCCCAGCCCCCTGACATTCCTGGCCGCCGTGGCCGCGCAGACCACGCGCATCCGCCTGATGACCGGCTGCGTCCTGCCCGCGTTCCACCACCCGGTGCAGCTCGCGGCGCACACCGCGATGCTCGACGCGCTCAGCGGCGGGCGGCTGGACGTCGGCTTCGCCCGGGCCTGGCTGCCGTACGAGTTCGAGGCCCTGGGCGTCCCGCTGGACTCCAGCCGGGACCGCTTCGAGGCGACGATCGGGGCGGTGCTGCGGCTGTGGACCGAGGAGAAGGTCACCGAGAGCACCGAGTTCTTCTCCTTCACCGACGCCACGTCGCTGCCGCCGGTCGTGCAGAACCCGCACCCGCCGGTGTGGGGCGCGGCGATCCGCTCGCCGGAGAGCTTCCAGTGGCTGGCGCGCCAGGGTTTCGGCGTCCTGATCTCGCCGCCGCCGCTGCGCAGCGAGCTGGGGTGGTCGCGTGATCTGATCCAGCTCTACCTGGACACGTTCGCCGAGGCCCACGGCGGTACGGACCTGCGCCCGCGGATCGCGTTCAGCGTCCCGCTCTACGTCGCGGAGACCGACGCCGAGGCCTACGACACCGCGATCCCGCACATCCGGGAGTACCTGGACGTCACCGCCGAGGCCGCGAACGCCTGGAACGACGTCTCCTCCCCCGCCTACCGCGGCTACGAGAACATGCGCAAGGCGTTCGGCCGGGTGGACGACGACCAACTGCGGCACGACGGCGTCGCGGTGGTGGGCTCGCCGGAGTCGGTGGTGGAGCAGATCCGGGCATTGCGGCAGGAACTGTCGGCGGATGTGTGCCTGTGGAACGTGGATTACGGCGGCCAGGACGCGGCGACGATGCAGCGAAGCCTGCGCTTGTTCGTCGACGAAGTGTTGCCGCACGTCAGGGCGTTGTGAAAGTCCCGTCAAGAAAGCACCCTCCACTATGAAGACACATGAAACGGCCGCGCATTATTCTGGGCTTTCGGCCGGTTCTCAGGGGTCTTCAATAGGAAGGGTCGCGATATGTCCCGACCTCACGATCGCGACCTCGGCTCCCCGCATCCCGTCATCGGCCGCGACGACGAGATGCGGGCCGTCGGCGCCGCCTTCGACGCCCTGATCGCCGGCACCGGCGGCTTCCTTCAGGTGGTCGGCGAACCGGGGATCGGCAAGACCTACCTGCTGGCCGCGGTCCGGGAGACGGCGCTGGCCAAAGGGATCCAGGTGCTGTCGGGGCGGGCCACCGAGTTCGAGCAGGACATGCCCTTCCAGATCCTGCTGGACGCGCTGAGCGAACATGAGGACCTCGCGCGGCTGCTGGCCGGACTGCCGGCCGCGGCCGCCGAGGTGCTGGCCCCGGACCGGCCGTCCGGAGCCCGGTCGGCGCCGGACATCGACCGCTTCCGGCTGTTCCAGGCGCTGCGCCAGGTGCTGACGGCGATGGTGGACCGGCCGATCCTGGTGCTGCTGGACGACGTGCACTGGGCCGATCCGGGTTCGATCGACTTCATCGACTTCCTCAGCCGCCGGCCGATCGTCGGACCGGTGCTGATGGTCGTGGCGCACCGCGAGCGCCAGGCGCCGGCACAGCTTCGCTATGCGCTGGCCCGCGACACCGACCACGGCACCGTCACCCGGGTCGAGCTGGGACCGCTGTCCCTGGCCGATTCGGCGCGGCTTCTGGGCCACCGGCACGGGACCGCCCGGATCGCCGAACTACACGAGAAGAGCCACGGCAATCCCCTGTATCTGGTGACCCTGGACCGCAGCGGCGGCTACGCGACGCGGCCCGGGAACACGTCGCAGCGCGACAAGGGCGACGCCTCCAGCCGCCTGGAAGCGCTCATCCTCGGTGAGACCGTGACGCTGTCCACGGCGGAGCTGGCGGTCGCCTCCACGGCCGCCGTCGTCGGCGATCCCTTCTCCCCCGAACTGCTCACGGCGGTCATGGCCAGCCCGACGATGAGTCCGGCTCTGGCCGAGGTGGAACAGGCCGTGAACAGCCTCGTCGGCAGGGACCTGATCCGGGAGGTGCCCTCCGGCCCCGGGCTCGTCTTCCGGCATCCGCTGGTCCGCCGCGTGATCTACGACCAGTCGGCGCCGACGTGGCGCGTCGAGATCCATCGCAGGGTCCTGTCGCTGCTCACCGAGCGCGGGGCGTCGGCGTCCGAGCGGGTCCGGCACGTCGAGCACTGCGCCACGGCGTGGTCGGCGGAGTATGAGGCGATCCTGTGTCAGGCCGGCCAGGAGTCGATGAGCACGTCACCACTGACCGCAGCGCACTGGTTCGGCGTGGCGCTGGGCCTGCTCCCGCACACCGACGAGTTCGCCCGACGTCGCTTCGAACTCAGTTTCCTGGTCGCGCGGGCCCTCGGCTTGGGCGGCCGGTTCGCCGAGAGCCGGGACCTGCTGCACGAAATCCTGCACGACGCGTCCGAGGCGAGCATGGTCGACCGCTCCGAGGCCGTGGTACTGTGCGCGCACGCCGAGCAGCGCCTGGGCCGCTACCCCGAGGCGATCGCGCTGCTGCGCGCCGAGGTGGCCCGGCTGGGCGCCAAGACCGGCTCGCAGCGGATCGGCCTGTGTCTGGAACTGGGGCTGACGGCCTTGCTCGCCAACGACTATCCGGCGGCGCGGGCCGACATCTCCTGGGCCTTGAGCGCCGCGAAGGAGACCGGCGACCGACTCTACGAGGCGACCGCACTGGCGTTCAGTGCTTTCGGCGAGATCTGTGTCGGGCACACAGACATCGCACGCCGCGCCGCGGACGCGGCGAGCGCGCTGGTGGACGGCATGCCGGACAGCACGCTGGCCGGCGAGCGTGAGACGTTGTGCATGCTCGGGTGGGCCGAGATGCTGCTGGAGCGGTTCTCCGACGCCGACCGGCACCTGGCGCGCGGCCGGGCAATCGTCCGGCGGACCGGGCAGAGCCACGGCCTGCCGCACGTACTGCTCGGGCAGTGCCTGGTGGCGATGTTCACCGGACGCATGGCCGAGGCGCTGGAGCAGGCCGAGCACGCCGAGGACGCCGCGCGCCTGGTCGGCAGCGACCATCTGCTGGGCATCGTGCTCGCGATCAAGGCGCCGATCCAGGTGTGGACGTCACCGCTGGGCCGGGGCGACGCCGCGCTGGCCGGCGCCCGGGCCGCGACGGCCTTGTTCACCGGGAGCGCGGTGAACAGTTGGTGGGCTCGCAATGCACTGATGTTGCGGGGACACGCCGAGCTCACCAACGGCGACGCGGCGACCTGCGTCGAGCTCGTGTTGCGCGCCGGCGGGCCGGATCTGCGCATGCTAGGTGCTCCGCTGGTTCCGGAGTACACCGAGATCCTGATCAGTGCTCTGATCCGGCTCGGGCAGACCGACCGCGCCGAGGAGCTGGCCCGGATGGCAATCGTGCAGGCCGAACAGCTCGATCTGCCGGGCCAGCGCGGGCACGCGGTCCGGGCGCGCGGCCTGCTGTCGGCGCTGCGGGGCGATCACGAGTCGGCGGACGTCGACTTCGCGCGGGCCGCCGCCGCGTTCGGCCAGGCCGGTCGCGCCGTGGAGCAGGCGCGGACCGCGGTGTTCCACGCTCGGACGCTGGTCGTGTTGGGGCGGCGGGAGGAGGCGCTGGCCGCGTTGGCGCGATCGACGGCGCAGGCGGCCGGGTGCGGCGCGGTGTGGGTGCGGGATGAGCTGCGCAGGGTGCGTGAGCACGTCAGCGGTGGTGCGCCTGCGCCTGCGTCGATGGGGGCGGAGCACATTGCCGGAGCGACGCCGGCGGTGAACGGGAATCATGCTCGGGATGTCGCGAACGGTCAGGCCGCTCCATCGGTTTCGAGCGTAGGGCCGCTTGCGAGCGCCACGGTGCTGGCCGCGCTGACCGACCGTGAACGTCAGGTCGCGCTGCTCGTCGGCGCCGGGCACAGCAACCGTCAGATCGCGACGCGGCTGCACTTGAGCGAACGCACGGTCGAGAGCCACATGGGGAACGTGTACCGCAAGCTGGGCGTCGCCTCGCGGGTCTCGCTCGCGCGCCTGGTGGCGCCCGAGATCGAAGAGTAACCACATTATGTGGTTTTCTGTGCGCCGACCTACAGCGTTCTGACTTGTTTCCCGTTTGTGTCGCGACTTGCCATGGCAAGGACACTCATTGCGAGGAGTCTTGCGGGATGGTCCGTGCCGAGGGAGTGGAATGATGTTGCACAGGAACAGACGACTCGCGGCTTCGGCCGCCCTCGTCGTCGCGCTCGCGTGTGGGGCGCTGACCGGAACCGGCGGTGCGAGCGCCCAGAGCACGACGAACCCGAACCCGAACCCCGCCGCTGACGCCGCCGCGAACAACGACGCCGGCAACCGGCCGTGGCTGCCGCCGACCCCGAATCAGTGGCCGCTGGTCGTCAACGCCTCGCACACCGCGGAGCAGGAGATCACGCGCGGTATCGACTACCACACCGACACCTACCAGACGGTCGGCGGCGTGCAGCACTCGACGGAGCTCAACGTCGATCTGACCGACCCGAACGTCCGGCTCGGCGTCGTGGAGTCGCACAACGAGCTCGGCGACCCCGTCAACGAGATCCCCTCGTCGATGGCGAACCGGACCGGCGCGGTCGCCGGGATCAACGGGGACTTCTTCGACATCTATGGCTCGGGTCGGCCGCACGGCATGGTCGTCGTCGACGGCCGGCTGGTGAAGAGCCCGAACCCGGGGTGGAACCAGAACCTCGTGGTGCGCGCCGACGGCTCGATCGGCATCGGCGCCGAGGCGTATTCGGGCACTGCCACGGACGGCGCCGCGAGCCACCCGGTCAGCTCGGTCAACTTCGTGGACGACCTGTCCGCCAACGGCCTGGTACGGATCACGCCGGACCTCGGGGACAGCGGGAAGATCCCGGCGTCGGTCGTGGTGTCCGGGCACCGCGATCCGGCCGCAGCCGGGGTCCTGGTCGTCGACAAGGTGACGCCGGGCGTCACGGACCTGGCGCCGCTGCCCGCCGGGACGGAGGACCTGGCCGGATCGGGCACCTCGGGCCAGTGGCTCACGGCGACCGCGCACGTGGGCGACCGAATGGCGATCGCGGAGTCGATCAGCCCGGACAACAACGTGCGGCAGGCGCTGTCCGGCGGGGCCGTGCTCGTGCAGAACGGGACGATGGCCGTGCCGCTCCAGGGCGGCGGCGAGAACAACGTCAACGACCCGGTCACGGGCCTGGGCGTGACGCAGGACGGCAAGCACGCGATCGTCGCGGTGTTCGACGGCCACCAGCCGGAGGACGCGGCCGAGGGCCTGACCCGGCCGCAGCTGGCCGGGTGGATGATGGCGCACGGCGCTTACAACGCGATGCTGTTCGACTCCGGCGGCTCCAGCGAGATGGTCGCGCGGCAGCCGGGGCAGCAGCAGGTCGGCGTGAGCAACACGCCGTCGGACGGGCACGAGCGGCCGGTGGCCAACGGCCTGTTCTTCTACAGCACCGAGGCGCACCCCGGGCCTGCGGTGAAGGCCGTCGCCAACGCCGGCGCGCCGCTGGCCGTGCTGACGAACAGCACGGTGCCGGTGGCGGCGTACGCGGTCGACAAGCTGGGGAATCCGGCTAGCGATCCGGTGAGCCTGTCGGTGCGGCCGGCTTCTCGGGCGAGTATCAGTACTGGAACAAGCGGTGCTTCGCTGACGGCGTCCGGCAAGCCAGGCACCGGCGATCTGGTCGTGAAGGCCGGTCGGGCTCACGACTCGGTGCCGCTGCGGGTGACCGACCGGCTGAGTTCGTTGTCGGTCAGTCCGGCCACGGTCGATCTGAACAACGGCGGGACGCAGCAGCTGACGATCAGCGCGACGACGCGGGACAAGCAGCCGGTGTCGCTGCTGCCGGCGTCGGTGACGTGGTCTGCGTCGCCTTCGGACTTGGGGAGCGTCGATCCCAGGTCCGGGGTGTTCACGGCGGCTACTACCGGCGAAGGGTTGGTGACGGTCACGGCGAGTGCGGCCGGGGCGAGTGCGACGGTGTCGATCGCGGTGGGTCAGCGTTCTGAGATCGTCGATTCGATGACCGATGTGGGGAATTGGGCTGTGCGGGCGCATGGTGGCGCGACGGGGAGTCTGTCGCTGTCGACGACGACCAAGCGGCTGCCGAGCGACGCCGGGTCGATGGACGTGAAGTACAACATTCCGGCGGGGAACGGCGTCAAGCAGGTCGTGTTCTTCCCGAACGGGGACGAGTCGTTCCCGCCGCCTGGGGAGACGCAGCTGCCGGACCGGGTCGGGGTGTGGATCAAGGGCACCGGGACCGGTGGGTCGGGGTCGCCGCTGGGGTTGGGGAACTTGACGTTGGCCGAGGCTTATACCGAGGTGAACGGGCAGTACGTCGACTTCTATCCGTCGACGGTGACGTACGACGGCTGGCAGCTGATCGTGGCGAACCTGCCGGCGGGGCTTCAGTTCCCGATGACCGTGAACTTCCTGGACTTCCTGGTGATCAGCCCGACGCAGCAGCTGTCCGGGGACTTGTATGTCAGTGATCTGCAGGCGTTGTACTCGCCGCGGCCGTTGGTGACGCCGCCGTATGTGGCGATTCCGCACAATCCTTCGTGGTTGCAGTACACCGAGGACCCGGCGAAGTTCCGGGCCGGGGGCACCACGCTGGCGGCGCTGGACGACGCGCACACGCATGCCGACGACCCGAACTCGACTGGGAGTGTGGTGCTCAAGCAGGACGCGGCGCAGATCAAGGCTCTGCCGGCGAGTCAGACCGGGGCGTTGTCGTTGCAGACGATGGGCGACATGAGCGATTCCGGGACGATGGCGAACCTGACGTATATGAAGTCGCTGCTGGACGGGACTGGGCTGGCGTACCACGAGGGGGTCGGCAATCACGAGATCACGCAGGGTGCTGATCCGGAGAACAAGAACTGGACCAGTTTGTTCGGGGCGACGCACTACAGCTATACGCAGGGTGCTGCGAATGTCGTGGTGACGGACAGTTCGCATATCGGGATCCTGCCTTCGGATCCATACCAGGTGCCGGCGAGTGATCCGAAGGGTATCGCGTCGCAGTACCAGTGGCTGGCCGACCAGCTGACAGCGAACCGGTCGCCGGTGGTGTTCGTGGTGAGCCATGTGCCGGCGTATGACCCGCATCCGCAGCAGGACAGTCAGTTCGCGGATCGGTGGGAGGCGCAGATGTACGAGACGTTGGTGGAGAAGTATCAGGACTCGCATCCGCGGACGCATGTGGTGATGTTGTTCGGGCACGCTCGCGGGTGGGCTGAGAACCTGTTGGATCCGACGGGGCACAATGCGGCGGATGGGTTGCCGAACTTCGTGGTGGCGGATGCTGGGGTTGAGGCTTATGCGCCGGCGGATAAGGGCGGGTTTTATAACTACGGGCTGTTCCATGTGCTGCCGAATGGGGATGTGCAGTTCGCTGCGGTTCCTACGTTGGCGAGCATTGCGGTGACGAGTACCGCAGCGTCGTTGCACGTCGGGCAGACGACACAGCTGTCGGCGACGGGAACCTCGCCGACCGGTGACGATTTGCCGGCGCTGAGCGTGCCGATCGTGGATCCGGCGTCGCATGTGTGGCGGAGTTCGGATCCGCGGGTGGCCAGCGTGGATGCGGTTACTGGTCTGGTGCACGCGAAGTGCCCGGGAACGGCGACGATTTCGGTCACGTCGGGCGGGGTCACCGGGTCGGTGGCGGTGACCGTCAGTAAGTCCTGACGTTCCAGCGGTCCTCGCGGCACCTGCGATTCATGGTGTCGCGAGGACCAGCAGAGACTCCATGTCCAGCATGAGTGCCTGAACTTCGGCCACGGACACGTGGTGAGTATCGACCTGGACCTCCAGCTCCACCGTATCCGGGGACGTCCCCACTTGGATCATCAGCTTGTCGAGGTACGTAGTGAACGGCTCGGCCCAACGCAGGGTGCTTTCGCCCTGCGCGGCTTCGAGCTCGGGCCGGGAAACCGGTGGTCCGAGTGGCTCGGTGGCGATGCCGAGGCGGCGGTCGTTGAACAGGCAGGAGAGTTCGATCGTCTCGCCACGCTCTTCGTTGATCCGGGCACGTAGCTCTTCGAGCTGCGTCGGGTCGTAGTAGGCGTACTTCGAGCAGAGGGCCATGGCGCGCTGCGTGCGGTTGACTATCTCCTCGAAGGGGGCTTCTTGGTCTGTGGCCGTGTCTGCGCCTGCGATGTCGACTGTGAGCAGGCCGTTCACTGACAGGGGATGCGAGACGTCGGCGAGGCCGGGGCGGAAGCGGTTGCTGACGACCACCTGGATGAGTGCGGGGCCGATGCCGGTGAGGCGTACGACGGCCGTCGCGTAGGCGGCCAGCAGCGCTGTGGACGCTGGGACGCCGAGGCGGGCCGCGACCGCCTTCGACGCCAGGTGCAGCGCGCGGGATGTGAAGTAGGCGCGGCGGTAGCGTGGCTCGCCGCGGTCGACGTGCGGGCCGAAGCGGAGCGGCGCGGCGGTGCGGAGTAGGCGCTCCCAGTGGCGTAGTGAGGCCTCGCTCTGGCGTCGGCCGGATGCTGTGCGTTGGAGTGCGGCCAGCTCGAGTGGGCCGATCGCTGGATCGGGGTTCTTCGGCTCGCCGGTAAGGGGGTCGCGGGTGCCGAGTTCTTCGAGCATGGCGGCGATTCCGCCTGCGTCGGTGGCTACGTGCGAGATTGTCACGACCACGTGGGTGACCGCGCCGTGCGCTCGTACGGCGGCCATCCGGATCGGCCACTCCCGCGTGTGGTCGAAGGGGGTCGCCTCCCACTGGTCGGCGAGGGCTTGGGCGACGAGGGCGGCCTGGGCGGCTTGCGCGGCTTGGGCTGGCTGGGCTGGGTCGGCGTCGGCGTCGACGTCGGCGGAGACTTCGGCGGGGACTTCGGCGGGGACTTCGGCGGGGATGTCGAGGATGCCGAGCGTCGCCTCGCCGAAGGCCGCCACGACTTGGCTCAAGGTGCCGTCGGGGCCCGAGCGGATCAGGGCGCGCATTGAGGCGTAACGGGACATGAAGAACGCGAGCTCGGAAGCGAGGTCCTGGACGGTCCGGCCATCGGTCACAGGCACCGCGCCACCCATGCTCAGCGAGGACTCGGCCTGCCGCATCAGCGCCCAGACCTTGCGCTGCCCCCAGGTCAGCTCACCGACACCGGCGCCGGGCCCCTCGAAGGGCACCACGATCCCGTCCGTCATCCGCGCGCCGCCGAGGACCGTCTGCGGTACCGGTAGAGCCATAGCCCAGCCCCTTTGAAACGCCTGCCACACAGCGGTGTCAGACTCGCTCTCCCCGCGCTCGGGACCATCGTGTGCCAGGTGAGTTACCAACGCAAGACTCTGAGAAATTGCGGTAAGAACACGATTGGATCGCGCAAAGGTTGGTAGGTCGGCGCTCGTGCGTCGACGGACTACGGCTGCGACGAGGAGTCATCTCCATTGACGTGGAGGATTGCGTCCCGAAGGCTGGCTCTGTGACTATCGGATTGGACCTGACTCTGATCACGATCGATCCGGTCAGCGGGCGGGCGCGGTTCGGCCCGGCTGTCGCGTATGCATTGGCGGTCGGGGAGCTTTTGGATCTGGCGCTGCTCGGACGCGTAGAGCTGCGCGACGACCACCTGATCGTGCAGTACAAAGGGCCGGTCGGCGAGCCCCTTCTGGAGCAGGCTTTGATTCGACTGGCGGAAGCGCAAAGCGCGCCGCCGACCGTATCGCAGTGGGTTGCCGAACGCGGACCTTGGCGCATCGACGCATATATCGCCGGGCTGGAGGAGGCAGGAGCGCTCCGTCTGGTCCCGACCGGTTCGCGCGCCGGCGGGAAGCGGATCGAGGTCCTGGATACGCTGCGTATCCATGGAGCGGTCGAAAGGCTGAGCAATGCGATCGCGGGAGGGGATTCGTTGCCCTATGAGGAGCAAGCGTTCGCCGCTCTCACCGCAGCGGCCGGGTGTGCGCGAGACCACCTCAGAGGCTGGGATCACCGCGCAGATCGGAAGCAACTGCGCGACTTAAGCAGGTCCGCGTGTCGGAACAATGACGGCGACGCAGTGGCTCGCACGATTCTGCGCCAGGGAATCCAGACGCTGCGAACACTTGCCAAGCACGCCGGGGCCTCGTCGCGCACCATTGACCAGCAGATCGGTCTCACGCAGACAGGTTGGTGGGCATCCGGCGACAATCTTCCGCCCTGATGCCTTCAGCCTGCCATGTGCGGGCGTACCACGGGTGGCTCCAGGCGCTTGGCGCGGCAGCGTATGCAACAACAGCGCGTCAGCCGTCACTCGTCGGGCTGTCCGCCGCCGTTGCCGTTGCCGCCGCCTTTCCCGTTCCCGTTCCCACCGTTCCACCCAGCCGGCAGCTCCAGCTCGAACCAAACGACCTTCCCGTGCCGCGTCGTCCGGCTCCCCCACCTGTGCGACAGCTCGTCGACCAGTCGGATGCCGCGGCCGCTCTCCTCGTAGTCCGTGAACTTGCGCAGGGCGGGCGCGCGGGGATCCGAGTCGGCGACTTCGATCGTCAGCATCCGGTCGCAGAACAGGCGGAGCTGCCTGGGGCGGTCGGTGTGCGTCAGGGCGTTCGTCACCAGTTCGCTGACCAGGAGTTCGGCCAGGTCGGTGAGGCTGGCCAGGTTCCAGGCGCGGAGGCGTTCGCGGGTGAAGAGGCGGGCTTGGCCGGCCATGCGGCGGTCGCCGGAGAGGGCCAGGGTGGCTACGCGCTCGTTGGCGAGGGAGACTGTGCGGGCCATGATCAGGGCCACGTCGTCTTCGGCGCCGCCGGGGACTAGGGCGGCCAGGACTGCGTCGCAGGCTTCTTCCAGGGGGCGGCCGCGGGGGGCGAGGGTTTCTCGCAGGAGTTTGATTCCCTCGTCGAGGTCGCGGCCTCGGCGTTCGACCAGGCCGTCGGTGTAGAGGGCCAGGACGCTGTGCTCGGGGAGGACGAACTCCATGCTCTCGAATGGGACGCCGCCTACGCCCAGGGGTGGGCCCGGTTCGACCTCGAGGAGGGTCGTGGTGCCGTCGGGGGCCACGACGACTGGGGGTAGGTGGCCGGCTGAGGCGATCACGCCGGAGCGCTCCACCGGGTCGTAGACCGCGCAGACGCAGGTGGCGAACTGGTCGTCGCCGCTGCTCGCGGCGGTCGCGTCGAGGCGCGTCAGCACCTGCTCGGGCTCCATGTCCAGGGTGGCCAGGGTGCGGGCGACCGTGCGCAGCTGCCCCATCGTGGCCGCGGCGCGGATGCCGTGCCCCATCACGTCGCCGACCAGGAGCGCCACCCGGCCGCTGGACAGGGGCACGACGTCGAACCAGTCGCCGCCGACCTCGCTGACCCGGCTGCTCGGCAGGTAGCGGTGCGCGATCTCCATGCCGATGGTGTGCGTGACGTTCTGCGGCAGCAGGCTGCGTTGCAGCGTCAGCGCCGTGGCACGCTCCCTGCGGTACAGGCGCGCGTTGTCCATGCACAGCGCCGCGCGCGCCGCCAGCTCCTCGGCCAGGGCGACGTCAGCGCGGCCGAACGGCTCGCGGTCCTGCATGCGGATGAACTCCGCGCCGCCGAGGACCACGCCGCGGGCCAGCAGCGGCACCATCAGGTAGGAGTGGATGCCGGCAGCCAGGCCGCCGGCCACGCGCTCCGGGGAGGAGGCGATCGCGGCGAGGGATTCCTCGTCGACGATCGGGATCACCATGGGCCGTCCGCTTCGCAGGCTTCGTGCGTAGCCCTTGGTTGCGTCGCGGGTGGAGGTCTTGCCGACCGCGTCGGCGAGCGAGGTCAAGCCCGAGGGGAAGGACTCAGCGACGGCGACGGCTTGCAGGACCACCGGCTCACCGGGCACCGGCGAGGCCGGCTCGTCGCCGCGCATCACCGAGGCGAGCAGGTCGACGGTCGCGAAGTCCGAGAAGCGCGGCAGCACCACCTCGATGAGCTCTTCGGCCGTGCGTTGCAGGTCGAGCGTCGTCCCGATGCGAACGCTGGCGTCGTTGAGCAGGGCCAGGCGCCCCTGCGCGGCGTTCGCCTGGCGCAGCGTCTCCTGCCGGGCCAGTGCGGTCTCGCGTTCGCGCTGGAACAGCAGGGCGTTGTCGAAGGCGGTGGCCGCGCGGGCGATGAGCTCTTCGCCGAGGGTGATGTCCTGGTCGTCGAACGGCTCGCGCTCCTTGCGGCGCGCGTAGGACACGAAGCCGAGTACCGCGCCGCGCGCCACCAGCGGCGCGACGCGCACGATCTGGGCCCGACGGGCGTAGAAGTCGCTCACCCGGCCGGTCGGGTTGGCGATGATCGACGGCATCTCGGTCGGGTCGACGATGACGGTCTCGTGCAGCCGCAGGGCCTCGGCGTACGGGGAACCCGACTCCAGGCGTTGCAGCTGGCCGATCGGGACGTCGTCGTAGGGGAAATCACCGCTGACCGCGTCGAAGGCGACGCGGCGCACCACGAACGACTCCGGGTCGGCCTGCGCCTCGGCGTAGCTGCTGCCGTACGCGGGCCCGGGCCCTGCGGCGGCCCCGCTCCCGTTGCCATTACCGTTGCCACTACCGTTCCCACTGCCGTGTCCCGAACCGTGCCCGCGTCCGTGCCGGGACCGCTGCTCCAGGACGTGGACCCCGCACACGTCGGCGATTTCCGGAACCATGGCCTTGACCAGCTCCGCGGCCGCCTGCCGGACGTCCAGGGTGGCGCCGATGGCCGCGCTGGCCTCGGCCAGCAGGGCCAGCCCGCGCCGGGCCCGCGCGGCCTCCTCCTCGGCCTCGTGACGCTCCGTGACGTCGATGACGGTCGAGCTGACGCCGAACACCCGCCCGGACGGGTCCTGGAGCGGGGAGTACCAGGCCGACCAGGTGTGGTGGTGCGCGGCCTCGCCGTGTTCGACGTCGCCGTCGGCGCGGCCGGCCCAGCGGGCGTCGGAGATCGGCCGGCCGGTGCTGAGCACCTGCCGGATCTGGGCCTCGATCCGTAAGCCCTCGTCCCCGGGCAGCACGTCCCGGACCCGGCGCCCGAGGTGTTCGGCGACCGAGATCCCGTGCGCCGCCGCCAGGGCCGCGTTGACCTGCACGAAGCGGGTGTCGGTGTCGTAGACGGCCATCCCGACCGGCGACTGGCTGAAGAAGCTGTCCAGCACGGCCAGATCGGCCTCGACCCCGCGGACGGCGCCGACGTCCACGGCCGTGGCCAGCACCATCGGCGGCCGGGTTCCGGAGTCGATCAGATAGGTGTGGATCTCCAGGTCCACCACGCGGCCGTCGCCGCGCCGGACCGGGAAGACGCCGGCCCAGTCCTCGCCCTGCAGGATCTGGCCGTAGATCGTCAGGATGTCGTCGCGCCGCTGCTCAGAGCCCAGCAGATCGAGGGCGAGGCTGCCTTCGGCCTGCTCGGCGGAGTAGCCGAGCATCGCCTCGGCGGCGGCACTCCAGTGGACTATTCGGCCGTCGGCTTCCAGCAGCGCGGTGGCCACGCCCACGACGGGATGGCGCCGGGGCTGGGGTCCCCCCGCGCTCCGGCTGTTCTCCGCGGTGTCCGCGTCTGCTCCGGGCGTGTCATCGGCCATGGACGGTCAGGCCGCCCCCAGCGCGTCACGCCGACGCAACGGGATGATGCGCGTGGCGTTCACGTCTATAGCCTCCCCCATATGGCAAGCACGACGCGAGTCGGGTCCCGATTCATGGCGTGGCGCCGGTCGGGAGCCGGGTCGATGATGGAACTGTGCCGGATCCGACCGAGCTGTCAGCGTCGTCCGAGCCGGACGCGCCCGACGAGCCGGACGAGCCGGACGAGCCCGGCCATCCGAACCAGCCCGGCCATCCGGACGACCCGAGGCTGGCGGTGGCCCGCCTGAACTGGGCCAACCGGCAGGCCGAGGCCGTCACGGAGGCCGACCGGCTGCTGGCCGGGCTGACCGCGCCGCAGGAGGTGCTGGCCGTGCAGCTGGCGAAGGTGTCGGCGCTGCTGAACATGGACCGGCTCCGGGACTGCCCGCCGATCATCGACGCGGCCTGGGCGATCATCCAGGAGCACGGCGCCCGGCCGGCCGACGTCGGCGAGTTCCACGCGCTCGCGGCCTTCTTCGCCTACCGCAAGGGGTCGCTGGAACGGTGCGTCACCGACCTGGTGCGCGGGGCGCAGGCGCTGGAGGCGACGACGAACGACCAGCGCGCGGTCCGGCCCTGGATCTCGATGGCCGTCACCTACTCGCTGGTCGGCTTCCACCGGCACGCGGTCGCCACGCAGCGGCACGCCGAGGACATCGCCCGCTTCGGCAGCGCCGAGGACCGGCGGCTGACGGCGCACCCGGAGATCCGCGTCCGGCAGGCGGTGTTCCTGGACCAGCGCGGCGAGACCGGCTCGGCCAAGGCGGTGCTCGGCGACCTCGTCGACCGGCTGCGGGCCGAGGACCTGATCGCGATGGAGATTCCGTATCTCGGCTACGCGATGGCGCGCTACGCGGCGCTCGGCGGTTCCTACGAAGGAGACGCGAGACTGTTGCTGCGCCTGGAGAACGCGGAGTTCCCGGAGAGCGTCGAGCTGGCCCGGCTCGGGGAGGCCGCGATGCTGATCGCGGAGGGCGACTCGAAGAAGGCGCTGGAGCTGCTCGGCGACGCCCGGACCTCGCAGACCCGGCTGGGCCGCGCCGAGGTCCCGCGACTCAGGGCCCTGGCACACATCGCCGCCGGCGACCACGCGGCAGCCCACGCCGCCGACCGGGAGGTGACGTACCTGTTGGCGCGCGCCAGCGACCAGGTCTACGACCTGTTCGTCGACGGCATCACCGCGCGACTGGACTTCGACGAGCTGCGCCGCAACATCGGCCGGTACGCCGACGAGGCGCAGACCGATCCGCTGACGGGACTGCCGAACCGGCGGCATCTGGAGCGGTACGTCGGGGAGCTGACCGGCCGCGGCAGGGGCGGGGTGCTGGGCGTCGCGGACTTGGACGGTTTCAAGGAGGTGAACACGGTTCACGGGCATCTCGTCGGGGACGAGGTGCTGCAACAGGTGGCGGCGGTGCTGTCGCGGACGCTGCGCGGGGATGACTTCCTGGCCCGCTACGGCGGCGACGAGTTCGTGATCGTGCTGCCCGGCGCGGCGCTGGCCGAGTCGCAGGAGGTGGTCACGCGGCTCACCGCGGCGGTCGCCGCGCACGACTGGAGCGGCCTGGCGCCGGGCACGCCGGTGTCGGTGACGATGGGGGTCACGGCGCTCGCGGGGCGGGGGCTCGCGGAGGCGTTCCGGGAGGCGGACTTGTTGATGCTGGAAGCGAAGAATCAGCCGGCGTGATGGTGAATTCGGAGAATACTCATGGAATACATAGTCACAATGACGACTCGGGTGCCGGAGGGCACGACGCCGGAGGAAGTGGACGCCGTCCGGGCTCGCGAGGCCGCGAACACGCGGGTCCTCGCGGAGGCCGGCAAGGTGCTGCGACTGTGGCGTCCGCCGCTGGCGCCGGGGGAATGGCGCACGCTGGGTTTGTTCGCGGCGCAGGACCCTGATGATCTGGAGAAAACGCTCGCCACGATGCCGCTGCGGGTCTGGCGCACCGACGAGGTGACGCCGCTGGGGCCGCACGGCAACGACCCGGGTCCCGGGCGGGTGGCGCTCGACGGGACGGACACGGAGTACTTCACGACGTTCACGCTCACAGTGCCGCCCGACGCGAGTCCGGAGGACGTCGAGGCCACGACGGCCGGGGAGGCGCGGCGCACCGCGGAACTCGCGGCCGAGCGGCGGCTGATCCGGCTGTGGTCGCTGCCGGGTGAGGGGCGAAATCTCGGGCTGTGGCAGGCCTCTGATGACGGGAGCATGGATGGGTACCTGCGGTCGCTGCCGATGGACAAGTGGCTGGAGGTCGAGACGCTGGCGCTGACGCGGCATCCCAGCGATCCGGCGACGGCTTAGCAATGTGCTGATCCGGCGCGCACGCAGCGACCAGGCTCGTGCGCCGGACACGCAAACCGCCGCCGCTCGTGCACGCGCTCGGGCCAGGCCCTGGTACTCGGCGGCGCCTCGGTCGTAGTACGGCCGCTCGTGCACGCGCTCGGGCCAGGCGAGGAGGCGCAAGCTAGGCGGCAGCAGCGCGGCACGATTTCGGCGGGCGCCGACAGCAAACACGCGCGGATCAGACCAGCAGGTGCGGACCAGGTTGGCAAGCTTCGACCACATCCGCGCGCGGGCCAGTCCCGCATCAGGCCCCGTTGATCTCCCGCCCCGGCATCGGCTCGGCGAGCGCCAGCCGTGATGCGGGCGCCCCGAAGGCGTCGCCGAAGTACTGCGTCTCGTGGACCACGTGCTCTTCGGCGAACTGCATGATGCTGACCGAGTAGCTCGGGGCGCCGTCGTAGGTGATCACGCACTCGCTCACCCACAGCTCGTCGCGGCCGGTGATTCGCAGGACCCTGAAGTGTCGGTCGGCGGGGTGGCCGCCGCGCTGGGCGGCGATGGTCGCGCGGCCGTGGAATCGTTCGCCGGATTGGGGGTAGTCGAGGATGGCGTCGTCGGCGTAGATGGCGTGTTCGACCTCGATGTCCCCGTTCTCGGAGGCTTGCCAGTGTTCTTCGATCGCTGCCTTGGTCCGGGCGTGGGCGTTCATCGGGTCTCCTTAGAGGGGAATCCATAAAGAAGTGTAAGAACCGCTCCGAACCAATGCCTCGAATCGCGTCGTGACCTACGATGAGGCCAGCCAGACGAGTCTGGCCGGCGTGTCGGCGGCTGTGCGGAAGGCCACACTGGCTACTGCGCTCCGTCATCCCTTTTGAGCAGTTAGTGACGATATCATCCCGATAGATGGATATGGACGACGGGTACTCGCGGAGCGATCCTCGGGGAGGGCGCACTGACGCTCTCCTCGGCACCATCGCGTCACTGAGCTCGGAGCTGCTCGCCGACGTGCTCGCCGGGGCTCCGGCCGGGGTGGGGCTGCTGGACGCCGAGTTGCGCTGGATCTATGCCAACTCCGCGTTCCTGGAGACCACCGGGCTGGAGCCGGCGCGGCTGCTGAACCGGCCGGTCGCCGCGACGCCCTTCGCCGCCGACCTGCCCACCATCAGCCGGGTGCTGGCCGACGCCGACTCCCGTGAGGCGAACTCCGGGACGGCGACCGGCTGGCACGTCCGCTACCGCCGGCTGGAGGCCGACGGCCAGGTCATCGGCGTCGTCGCGGCCGTGACCCCGTCGCCGACCGGCCACCAGCGCGAGCTGGACCAGGCCCGCCGCAGGTTGGCGCTCCAAGCGGCCGCCGCCGAGCGCATCGGCACCACGCTCGACGTGGACATCACCTGCATCGAGCTCGCCGAGCTCACGGTTCCGGCGATGGCCGACGTGGCGATCGTCGAGGTGATGCCGCACGAGTTCGTCGATCGGGGCCAGATCGGTCAGGGTGGTCTGGTCGGCCAAGGCGGCCAGGGCGGCCAAGGTGGTCAGGGCGGTCTGGCCGGCCAGGGCGGCCCGCCCGAAGCACCCCGCATGCGCCGCGCCGCGCTCGCCTGCACCCCCGAGCTGCGCCGCCGCCTCGGTCCGCTGGCGCTGCCCGGCGCCTCGATCCGGCCCGGCGCCGACTCGGCGGTCGCGCGCAGCCTGGCCGAGGGCCGGCTGGTGGTCGGCAACCTGCTGTCCGACGACGAGCTGGCCGACTGGGCCGAGAGCCGGGAGACCCTGGCCGCCTACAAGCTCGCCGACATCGACTCGGTCCTGGCCGTCCCGCTGAGCGCGCGCGGCCGGCTGGTCGGCGTGATGACGCTGGCCCGCAGCCGTGGCACGTCGAAGGGCTTCACCGAGGACGACGCCGTGCTGATCCAGGACCTCGCCGACCGGGCGGCGGTCAGCGTCGAGAACGCCCGGCAGTACGCCGACTCCCAGAGCGTGACGCTGGAACTCCAGCGCGCCCTGCTGGTCGAGCCGGGGCGCCCGCACTCGAACCTCGAAGTCGCCGCCCGCTACCGCCCCTCGGGCAACCGCGCCCTGGTCGGCGGCGACTGGTACGAGATCGTCCGGCTGCCCTTCGGCCGCACACTGCTGGTGATGGGCGACGTGATGGGACACGGCGTAGAGGCCGCGGTCGACATGAGCATCTACCGCTCGGCGATCCGCGACGCCGGCGGCATGGACCTGCCGCCGCACGGCATCCTGCGGCACCTGGACACGCTGATCGCCCGGGACGAGTCGGCACGCCCGGCGACCTGCCTGCTCGGCGTCGCCGACCCCAACCGCGGCCGCTGGACCTTCGCCAGCGCCGGCCACCTGCCGCCGGCGCTGTTCGTCGCCGACCGCCCGACCGAGCTGGTGACGGTCCCGACCGGCCCGCCACTGGGCACCGGCCTCGGCGGCTACGAGCAGGTGATCGTCGACCTGCGCGAGGACCAGGTCCTGCTGATCTACACCGACGGCCTCGTCGAGCGCCGCGGCGAGGACATCGACGTCTCGCTCGCCAGGTTAGCGGCCTTACCCCTGCCAGCCTCCGGCGGCCTGGAGGACCTGCTCGACGACGCGCTGCGGCTGGTCGCGCCGCCGGCGATAGAGGATGACATCGCCATTCTCGCGGCGCGGGCGACGCCGCGGACCTAGCGGCTCGTGGTGTTTCGTGGCGGTTCGGATCGGTCGTAGCGTGCCGATGAGTCCCAGCCTGATCGCCGTCAGCGGCCCACCCGGCACGGGCAAGACGACGCTGGCGCATGCGCTCGGCCAGCCGGCGCTGTGCGGCGACGAGATCAAGGAACAGATGGTCGACGACGGCACAGACCTGAACCTGAAGACCAACACAGTGTTCTTCGAAGCCCTCGCCGAGTTGCTGCGGGCAGGCAGGAGCGTAGTCGCGGAGGCGGCCTTCCAAGACCAGCTCTGGCATCCGGGCTGGAGCTGCGGCGGTAGCTGATCAATATCAGAGTTCGGTGATGCGTCGTCGATCCCGAACTCGATCGCGAACTGATCGTGGAGCACGACACAGGGCCGGCGACCGCCCCTGGCCGCGATAGCAGAGTTCGCTTCGACAAGGCCCTGAGTTGCGCAACAAGAATCCGTAGACGAGGGCTTTCCCGGCATCTAGCATCAGCGCCGTTCACTCATGCAGAAGGCGTTCATATATGTGAACACCATCATCCCGCCAGGAGGCCTCGATGCGGCATGCCCTCAGACCGGGCGGATTCTCCCGCCGAACGTCGATCGTCGCGGGGGCGGCGGTCCTGACCGCCGTGGCCGCGATACCCACAGCGCTGGCCGCGCAGGCGCCACCGAGTGCGGCCAAAGCGGCTGCCACGGCTGCCACCGCCGCCGCCAGCGCGACGATCGGCGTCTCGGCGGCCGGCACCGGGACCTCGCTGGCCAACAGCGACGTCGGCCTGTCGTACGAGGCGTCGTTCCTGGCGCTGCCGAGCTTCGGGCAGGGCAACCAGTTCCAGTACCTCAAGAACCTGGGGGCCTCGGTCATCCGCATCGGCGGCAACCAGGTCGACAAGTCGTTCTGGACCTCCAGCAACGAGCCGCAGCCGTCCTGGGCCGACGCCACCATCACCCCCGCCGACCTGACCAACCTCGCCACCCTGGCCAGTGCCGGCGGCTGGAAGGTCGTCCTCGGCGTCAACATGAAGCAGTACGACCCGGCGCGCGCCGCCGACGAGGCCGCGCACGCCGAGGCCGCGCTCGGCGCGTCGTTGCAGGACATCGAGATCGGCAACGAACCCGACCTCTATCCGCAGTACAGCGGCAACTCCGGGCGGTACGTCACCGACTTCCACGCCTACGTCCAGGCCATCAGGGCCGCGGTGCCCGGCGTGCCGATCGAGGGCAGCGACGCCGCCACCTCGCCGACCGGCGCGTTGCAGACCGCCTTCGTCAACGACCAGGCGTCAATGGGGACGCCGCAAATCAGTGAGCTGACCAGCCACCACTATCCGCTGTCCAACTGCGGGAACCCGAACCCGCGGCCGAGCATCGCCGGCCTGTTGTCCTCCGGGACGCACTCGAAGGAGACCTCGGCCGCCGACAGCGCGGTGTCGGTCGCCAAGCGGCTGTCGCTGCCCGCGGTGATCGATGAGGGCAACTCGGTGGTGTGCAGCGGCGTGCAGGGCGTCTCAGACGTCTACGCCTCGGCGCTGTGGGCCGTCGACGAGGAGCTGAACTTCGCGCAGGAAGGCGCGGCCGGGTACTACATGCACGGCACCGTGACGCAGTGCTATGGCACGTCGTCCTTCCCGTACTACACCCCGCTGTGCGCGGCGACCGCGGCCGACGCCGCAGCCGGCAACCTGTCCGCGCAGCCGGAGTACTACGGCCTGGCCGCCGTGCACGCCGTCGGGACCGGCAGCTTCCTGCAAGTCACCAACCCGGCCTCGGCCACGGTGCGCGCGTACGCCGTCCGGCACGCCGACAACTCGGTCACGGTCGTGCTCGACAACGTCGCGGATCCGGCGAGCAACGGCGCTACCTCGGTCCAGCTGAACCTGCCGCAGACCTACGCCTCGGCATCCCGCTTCGACCTGTCCGCCTCCAGCCTGACCACGCAGAGCGGGATCACGCTCGGCGGCCAGAGCGTGCAGTCCGACGGCACGCTGCCGGCCCCGACGACGACCTCGTACACGGTCGGCTCCCCGACGTTCTCCGCCTCGGTCCCGGCCGGCGACGTGGCCATGATCACCTTCTCTGGAGCGTCCGGCGCGGCTCCGACCACCTTCGTCGGCAGCCTGTCCGGCAAGTGCCTGTCGGTCACCGGCGGTTCGACGGCCCCCGGCACGACCTCGGACATCTACACCTGCAACGGCAGCGCGAGCGAGCACTGGCTGGCCAACGGGAACGGCACGATCACCGGCGCCTCCAGCGGCCTGTGCCTGGAGGTCCAGAACAGCGCGACCGCCGACCGCTCGATCGTCGGCGTGAACACCTGCAACGGAGCCGCGAACCAGCAGTGGACGGTGAACTCGGCGTCGGGGTCGGCGGGGACGATCGTCGGGACGCAGTCCGGCAAGTGTCTGAGCGTGCTCGGGGCTTCCACGGCCAACTACGCCGAGGCCGAGATCTACACCTGCAACGGCAGCATCAGCGAGAACTGGACGGAGCAGCCCTAGGACGCGGCGCGAAATTCGGCGGTTCGCAAGCGGGGCCACGCGCTGCCCGGATATCTTGACGGGTACGGACCGGGACCGGAGAAAGTCATCACAGCGCTAGGGCATCCGTGACACAGAAAAATGTGCTTGTCATCATTCCGGCCTGGAATGAGGAAGAATCCATCGGCCACGTCCTGCAGGAGATCCAGGATTTCCTGCCGGACGTGGACATCCTCGTGGTGGACGACGGATCGACCGACGCCACGGTGAAGACAGCCCGCGCCCACGGCGTCGCCGTCCTGGAGCTCCCCTTCAATCTCGGCGTCGGCGGCGCCAGGCGGCTCGGCTACATCTACGCACGCGACAACGACTACCAGATCGCCGTGCAGTTCGACGCCGACGGCCAGCACCTGCCGGAGAGCATCCCGAAGCTGATCGCCGGCCTGGCCGACGCCGACATGGTGATCGGCGCCCGCTTCGCCGGCGAGGGCGACTACGAGGCCAAGGGCCCCCGCCGCTGGGCGATGACGCTGTTCAGCCTGGTCATCTCCGGCCAGGCGAAGGTGCGGCTGACGGACACGACGTCCGGGCTGCGCAGCTGCAATCGCGAACTCATCGAATATTACGCGGCCTGGTATCCGGTCGAATATCTGGCCGACACGATCGACACTCTTGTCAGGGCGATCAAAGCCGGATATGTGGTGCGCCAAGTGCCGGTCGTGATGCGCCCCCGCAAGGGAGGCACGCCGAGCGCTTCTCCGGTGAAATCGATCGCTTATTTGGGGCGGGCCATATTCGTGTTATGTCTCGCCTATTTGCGGAAGTAAGGGGATTTCAGCGCCCGCGCAGCGGCGCCGGCCGAGACCGGGTCGGCGAGCGCCGCTTCCAGACCGGGGATGAGCTCACGCGCCGCCGGGCCGAGGTCGGGGGCGAGGTCTGCCGCGAGTTCAGCGGCGGTGGCGACGGTCCAGGCGGTGAAGTCTCCGCCGGCGAGATCAAGCGTGCTGCGCAGTACCTCGATCACGTACTCGGGTCGGCCTGTGAAGAGCCAGAGTGCGCGGCCGAGCTTGAGGCGCGCCTGGTGCGCCGGGAGGCTCGGGGTCGGGACCGGGATCGCTTGGAGCGCTTGCAGGAGGAGCGGGGTGAGGAGGTCGGCGTGGTCGGCGCGGTCGGCATGGCCGTCGGGGTCCGGCAGTTCTGCGGCGGCGTCGGCTGCTGCGGCGCGGTCGTCGGGGTCCTTGCTCGGCGTCGTGAGCCCGAACTGGACGGCGACCAGGAGCGCCTCAGTGCCGCCTGTCAGGCTCCGTACGGCCCGCGCCGCCGCGAGGCGCGCGTGGACGGCCTCGGCGCCGTCGGCGGTCCCTGCGACCCGCTGGAGCGCCGCCACGCATGCGAGGGTCGGCTGACCGATCGCGGCCAACGCCGGAGCCGCCGCGATGGGCCGGACGGCCAGCAGCCGGACGAGCTCGGGGACGGCGGGTTCCGCGCGAGCGCCCCACGCCGCGAGGGTCTTCGCCAGCTCAGCGGGTTCGCTGTGATCGCGGACCGCCGCGAAGGGATTGCCGGCTGCGGGAGCCGGCTCCTGCGCGGCGTCGCAGATCTCGTTCAAGCGGCGACGAATCGCGGTCAGCATGTCGGGGTCGAAAGGCACCGGGGCGTCGGATCCCGCGAGCGCCGAGCGGTCGAGCGTCATGAGCCGGATGATGGCAGAGACCGCCGACAGGAACAGCCTCCGCCTGCCCCGGAACCCATATCATCACTATCCAGCACCATCCTGGTCAGCAGAACACGAAGGAGTGCCATGCAGCAGGTGAAGGCAGTCATCGCCCGGGCCGAGGGCGCGCCGGTCGAGATCGTGACGATCACCGTCCCGGACCCCGGGCCCGGTGAGGCCGTGGTGCGCGTGCAGGCCTGCGGCGTCTGCCACACCGACCTGCACTACCGGGAGGGCGGCATCAACGACGAGTTCCCGTTCCTTCTGGGCCACGAGGCCTCGGGGATCGTGGAGGCCGTCGGCCCCGGCGTGACCGAGGTCGAGCCCGGCGACTTCGTCGTCCTGAACTGGCGCGCGGTCTGCGGCCAGTGCCGGGCCTGCCGGCGCGCCGAGCCGTGGTACTGCTTCAACACGCACAACGCCAAGCAGAAGATGACGCTGGAGGACGGCACGGAGCTGACCCCGGCCCTCGGCATCGGCGCGTTCGCCGAGAAGACGCTGGTGGCGGCGGGTCAGTGCACGAAGGTGGACCCGAGTGCGCGGCCCGCCGCGGTCGGGCTGCTCGGCTGCGGGGTGATGGCGGGCATCGGCGCCGCCGTGAACACCGGCGGCGTCACCCGGGGCAAGTCGGTCGCGGTGATCGGCTGCGGCGGGGTCGGTGCGGCGGCGATCGCGGGCTCGGCGCTGGCCGGGGCGAACCCGATCATCGCGGTGGACATCGACGCCAAGAAGCTCGCGACCGCGACCCGGCTCGGCGCCACCCACACCGTCGACTCCTCGGCGACCGACCCGGTCGCCGCGATCCAGGAGCTGACCGGCGGGTTCGGCGCGGACGTGGTGATCGAGGCGGTCGGCCGGCCGGAGACCTGGAAGCAGGCGTTCTACGCGCGCGACCTGGCCGGGACCGTCGTGCTGGTCGGCGTGCCGACGCCGCAGATGCGGATCCCGGACCTGCCGCTGATCGACGTGTTCGGCCGGGGCGGCGCACTGAAGTCCAGCTGGTACGGCGACTGCCTGCCCAGCCGCGACTTCCCGATGCTCGTCGACCTCTACCAGCGCGGCAAGCTCGACCTCGACGTGTTCGTCAGCGAGGAGATCGCGCTGACCGACGTCGAGGCCGCGTTCAACCGCATGCAGCGCGGCGAGGTCCTGCGGTCCGTGGTGATCCTCTGATGGGTGAATCTCCTATGGGCGATTCTCCGACGGCTGACGATCGGATGACGGCGCGCGTCGACCACGGGGTCACGTCCGGGACCTTCAGCCTGGACGGCGAGACCTTCGACGTCGACAACAACGTCTGGGTCGTCGGCGACGAGACGGAGTGCGTCGTCATCGACGCGCCGCACTCGGTCGAGGGCATCCTCGCGGTCGTCGGCGAGCGCCGGGTCAAAGCGATCGTGTGCACGCACGCCCACGACGACCACGTCCGCGTCGCCCCGGAGCTCCGTGAGCGCACCGGCGCGCCGATCCTGCTGCATCCGGACGACCGGCCGCTGTGGGAGCTCGTGCACGGCGGCCCCGAGGACCCGGAGGCGACGCTCTGGGACGTCGATCTGACCGACGGCCAGACGTTCCCCATCGGCGGCGCCACGCTGCAGGTGCTGCACACGCCGGGCCACTCCCCCGGCGCGGTCTGCTTGTACGCGCCCGAACTCGGCTGCGTCTTCACCGGCGACACGTTGTTCCACGGCGGTCCCGGCGCTACCGGGCGCTCCTATAGCGATCGGCCCACCTTAGAGTCGTCGATCCGCGCAAAGCTGTTCATGTTGCCCGGTGCGACGGTTGTGCACACCGGGCACGGCGAGGACACGACGATCGAGGCGGAACGCGATCGGGGGTTCTGAGCGGTACCGTCGAGGCATGGATTCCGGGGACCACATAACAGTAGAGATGCGGCTCGCTGCCATCGAGGAGAAGTTGGACCGGGTGCTGGCCCATCTCGGCCTCGATGGTGACGAAGGTAACGCAGGTAGCGTCGGCCGTGGCCTGAGCCAGCCTGTTCCCGTCGCGGCCTATGAGGCGCAGCTCACCACGCTGGTCCAGGCCGGCAAGAAGATCCAGGCGATCAAGCTCTATCGGGAGGCGACCGGCGCGGGGTTGAAGGACGCGAAGGACGCGGTCGACACCTACGAGCGCGACCTCCGAGCCCGCGGCGGCTGGCGGTAGGCAGACTCCGGCGCCTATACGTTCCACATACTTGACGGCCCCTTGCTCACACCCCGCACACCTGTCAGGATCGCTGACTTGTGATCGTTGACGCCACGGGGACCACCTCCCAGAACGCCGCAAGCTCCACAGACGGCTCCGGACACCGCACACGCAAGGCCGGCGCGGCCGCCTTGCTGCTCGGCGCTCTGGGCGTCGTGTTCGGGGACATCGGAACCAGCCCGCTCTATGCGATGCAGACCGTGTTCACCGCCGACAACAAGGCGGTCGGCACCTCGGCGGACCAGGTCTACGGCGTGGTGTCGCTGGTGTTCTGGGCCATCACGCTGATCGTGTCGGTCAAGTACGTGGGCTTCATCCTGCGCACCGACAACGACGGCGAGGGCGGCATCATGGCTCTGACCGCGCTGATCCAGAAGCTGGACTTCCGCTCGACCCGGAGCAAGGTGCTGCTGGTCGCGCTCGGCATACTCGGGGCGTCGCTGTTCTACGGCGACGGGATGATCACGCCGGCGATCTCCGTGCTGTCGGCGGTGGAGGGCCTGAAGGTCTCCGCGCCCGGGCTCAAGGACTACGTGGTGCCGTTGACCGTGGTCATCGTCATCGGCCTGTTCGCGATCCAGAAGTACGGCACGGCGCTGGTCGGCGGGCTGTTCGGGCCGGTGATGACGGTCTGGTTCCTGATCATCGGGGTGGCCGGGGCGACGGAGGTGGCGGCGCATCCGGCGATCGTCAAGGCCCTGTCCCCCACCTACGGTGCGCAGTTCCTGGTGCACCACGGGGTCGTGGCGTTCATCGCGCTGGCCTCGGTGGTGCTCGCGGTGACCGGCGCCGAGGCGCTGTACGCGGACATGGGCCACTTCGGGCGCAAACCGATCCACCGCGCGTGGTTCTACCTGGTGTTCCCGGCGCTGACGCTGAACTACCTGGGGCAGGGCTCGCTGATCCTGCGGCGGCCGGAGACCGTGTCGAACCCGTTCTTCCTGCTGATGCCGCACTGGTCGCAGTTCCCGATGGTGATCCTGGCGACGGTGGCGACCGTCATCGCCTCGCAGGCCGTGATCTCCGGGGCGTTCAGCGTGACGCGGCAGGCGATGCAGCTGGGGTTCCTGCCGCACATGACCATCCGGCACACCTCCGAGCACGAGATCGGGCAGGTCTACGTGCCGGTCGTGAACTGGTTCCTGTGCTGCACGGTCACGGTTCTGGTGGTCGGGTTCGGCTCCTCGGCGTCGCTGGCCTCCGCCTACGGCGTGGCCGTCACCGCGACGTTCATGCTCAACACCATCCTGTTCCTGGCGGTCGCCCGCGTCCTGAAGGGCGTCGCGCCCTGGAAGATCGCGGTGGGCGCGGTGGTGTTCCTGACCAGCGAGACAGCGTTCTTCGCGGCCAACCTCACCAAGGTCGTGCACGGCGGCTGGCTGCCGCTGCTGGTCGCCACGCTGGTGTTCACCGTGCTGAGCACGTGGCGCCGGGGCCGCGCGATCGTCACGCCGAACCGCACGGCGCTGGAGGGGCCGCTGCGGCCGTTCGTGGACGAGGTGGACGCGCTGGAGCCGCCGATCCACCGCGTGGACGGCGTGGCGGTGTTCCTCAACGCCAACATCGAGACCACGCCGCTGGCGCTGCGTGCGAACGTGGAGCACAACCACACGCTGCACAAGACCGTGGTGATCCTGTCGATGATGGTGGAGAAGGTCCCGCACATCCCCGACGCCGAGCGTCTGGTCTTCGACGACCTCGGGCACACCGACGACGGGATCATCCACCTCACCGCGCGGCTGGGCTTCCAGGACGAGCCGGACGTGCCGCGCATCCTGCGGCAGGCCGCGCTGCGGCCGGACGCCGGGGAGATCGCGGGGATCGATCTGGAGACGGTGTCGTACTTCTTGTCGCGGATCGCGATCGTGCGGACCAACGCGAAGGGGATGCAGGCTTGGCGGAAGCGGCTGTTCCTCACCATCGCGCACAATGCGGCCAGTCCGGTGGACTACTTCGGGTTGCCGGCTGATCGGTGCGTGATCATGGGGGCGCATGTGCCGGTGTGATCGGGGGCGGCTGGCGTGAGTCGCCGTTCGATCGCGGTGACGAGCGTCGAGGAGATGTGGGCCCGGTCAGGGTCGGAGGCGTTCCAGGCGTTCGGCGATCGGGAAGCGGCCGCGCTTGCTCGCGTTGGCCATCACGCATACGACGACCTCGTCGAACAGGCTCGCGGCGCGGCGGAGGACGTGCTGGTGCCCTTCGGTGACCGGGTCGAAGGATCCGGGGTAGAGAGCTCGCATGATCGGCAGGATAGCGATGCGGGTCGGCCGGGCACGATCGTTCCGCCCGGCCGACCCTGTCGTTCGCTCAGCGCGCCACAGCCGTCAGCTCCCGAAGACCTGGAACTCCCACAGGCTGTACCCGTACTGCGTAGCCCGCGCCGTCCCGTACATCCGCACGAAGCGTCCGCTGCCGGAGACGGTGAGGTCCTGCGTCCCGCCGGTGCCGGTCGTGGTCGAGTACACCGGTGTCCAGGTGGTGCCGTCGTTCGAGGTCTGGATCTGGAAGGCGGTCGCGTAGGCCGTCTCCCAGTTCAGCGACACCTTGCAGAGCGTGTGCGTGGTGCCGAGGTCCACCTGGAGCCACTGGGGGTCCGAGAACTGCGAGGACCAGCGTGTCCCGGTGTTGCCGTCCACTGCCGCCGATGCGGGCGTGCCCGCGTTCTCGGCCGAGGAGGCGGTGGCCGGCTGGTTCAGCGCCAGGTTGGCCGTTCCGCAGCTGGTGCCGGAGGTCGAGCCGTAGACCTGGAACTCAAACAGGCTGTAGCCGTACTGCGTGTTGCGGGCCGTGCCGTACAACCGGATGAAGCGTCCGGTGCCAGACACGTTGAGGGTCTCGGTGCCGCCGGGACCTGAGGTGGTGGAGTAGATCGTCGTCCAGTTGGTGCCGTCCGGCGAGGTCTGGATCTGGTACGCCTTGCCGGATGCGGTCTCCCACTGGAGCGACACCTTGCAGATCGTCGCGCTCGAGCCGAGATCGATCTGGAGCCACTGCGGATCAGAGAACTGCGACGACCAGCGCGTCCCGGTGTTCCCGTCCACTGCCGCCGACGCCGGCGTGCCCGCGTTCTCGATCGAGGAGGCCGTCGCGGGTTGGTTCAGCGCCAGGTTCGTCGTGCCGCAGGTGCCGCCGCCGGAGCCGATCGTCCAGGTGAACGAGGTGGATCCGGAGGCGCCGGTGCCGTCGGTGGCGGTGACCGTCACGTTCGAGGTGCCCGCGGCGGTCGGGGTGCCGGAGATCAGGCCGCTGGCGGCGTTGATCGACAGGCCGGCCGGCAGACCGGAGGCGCTGTAGCTCAGCGTCTGGCCGGAGGCCGAGTCGCCGGCGGCGATCTGCAGGTTGGCCGCCGTGCCGACGGTCCCGGTCTGGTTGCCGGGGTTGGTCACCGTCACGGTGTTCCCGCCGCTGCCGGTCGGGAACGTCCACGTCTGCTGCGCCGATCCGGTGCACGTCTCGATGGCCAGCCGCGTCGCGCTGTTGCCGCCGGGGTCGGTCAGGCACAGACCGGAGTTCGGGTTCAGCAGCTCGCCGTTAGCCTGACGTGTCCAATTCTGCGCGTTGGTGCCGTTGCACGGATACCAGTCGACGTTCGTGCCGCTGGTCGTCCCCGCCGAGACCACGTCGAGGCAGCCGCCCTGCACCCGGACCGTGTTGTCCGTGTACGGCGACCACGACTGGCCGGCGCTGCCGTCGCAGTTCGCTGCGAACATCGGGTTGCCCTCGGTGTTCAGCGAGTTCTGGTTCGCCAGGCACAGGCCCGCGGCGTCCTTGACGGCGCCGGTCGCGGTCGGGGTGCCGGTCGGCGTGGAGTTCCCGCCCTTCTCGTACACCGCGACCCAGGCCGCGCTCAGCGAGCTGCCGGAGGTCGTGGCGGCGGTCGGGGTGGTGGTGCCGGAGACGCCGTCGGGGTAGTTGCCGCCCATCGCCAGGTCCCAGATGATGAAGAACCCGTGGTCGATGGCCGACTGCCAGGCCGCGGTGCCGACCGAGGCCTCGGTGATGGTGCTCTCGACCACGCCGTCCATCAGGAACTGGAGCTGTTCGGCGCTGGTGTTCGTGCGGTCGACGATCACCGAGTAGGTGTGGTAGCCGGTCTGGCAGCCGGATCCGGCGGCGGGGCAGGCGATGAGCGGGTGGCCGGGGCTGTTCGCCGAGTCGTGCAGGGTCTGCGACGCCTCGTTCAGACCGTTGACGTCCTCCATCATGTCGATCTCGCCGGAGGCCGGCCAGCCCCCGCCGGCGCGCATCGGCGAGCCCAGCGCCCAGAACGCCGGCCAGTAGCCCAGGCCGCCGGCCGGGTTCGGCTGCTGGATCGACGCGCTCATCTCCAGCTCGCCGCCGGGCGGCGCCTGGAAGTCGTCGCGGGTGCTCTCGATCCGGCCGGACGTCCAGGTCCCGCCGTTGTTGACGGCCTTGAGCACCAGGTGGCCGTTGCCGTCGAGGTAGACGTTGTTGGTCGAGCTGGTGGTCTGCTCCTTCTCGCCGGTGCCGTAGCCGGTACCGATGTCGTAGAACCAGTTCGCCGCGGACGGCGCGGACCCGGCGGTTCCGGCGAAGTTGTCGCTGAACACGGTGTTCCACCCGCTGGGCGGGGGCGGCGCGGTGTCGGCCGCGGCCGCCGGGGCCGAGGCGACGGAGACCGCGAGGCCGCCGGTCAGGCTGCCGGCGACGAGCGCGACCGCCGCGAGCAGCGAGCGGCGCCGGGGCGGGCGGGCCGCGCGCGGCGGCCGGGGTGGGTGCTGCCCGGACGTGCCGGATCGGCGCCGGTCTTGTCGGACGGCGCGAGCGGGGACGAGCATGCGGTATCCCTCCAGAGTGATGAGTGCGTGGGGGGCGAACTCTGTGAGAGCGCTCTCTCGGCTTGCATGTTGCGGCGGCGTTACCGACCGGTCAAGACGCGACCGGTTCCGGAACTGGTTTCGGAACCGGTTGCGCAACCGGTACTCGTTCCGCGGGCCTCGGCGAGGGGGGTGATGAGGGTATGAATACCCTCATATCGCGGAGCGCGGCGCCGGGATGATGTGGCGGTGAAAGAGCTCAAGAGGGCACGACTCGGGGCCGTGGCCGCCGTGATCGTGATGCTGGCAGCCGGTGCGTGTTCTTCGGGGAAGACTGCCAGCGCGTCTTCGGGCGCGACTACGCCGACACCGAGCACGCCGAGTAGTACGTCCGCGGCGACGGATTCGAGCTCTGATACCTCCTCCGCGAGCAACTCGGCCGCGTCGTCGAGCACTGAGACCACGTCCGCTGCCGCGTCGTCGAGCAGCGCGAGTCCTTACAGCACGCCGACCGCAGCCTGCCCCCTGGTCCCCGCGAGCAGCTTCGACACCGTCAGCGGCTACACCGACCTGGCCGGCCAGGAGATCCCGACCTCGGCCGGCGGCGCGGGCGAGGTCCTGCTGGGCTGCAAGTACACCTCGGGCTCGACGATGATCGGCGCCACCACGGTCGACGTCGCCCCGGCCCAGTCCGGCGAGAGCGCCCAGCAGTACCTCTCCGACGACATCGCCTCCACCAAGTACAACTTCAACCTGTCCAAGGACGTCTCCGGCGTCGGCGACGCGGCGAAGTTCGGCACCACGGCCTGCAACACCGGCACGTGCGCCTCGCTGTGGCTGGTCCAGGTCAAGTCCGGGATGGTCGCGCACCTGACGGTCTCGGTCGGCGAGGCTTCGGGGGCCGAGGATCCGGTGATCGGGTTGGCGAAGGCGCTGCTGGCTTCAGTTTCGCACTGAGGGTCTGAGGGCTCTGCGGACTACCAGCCGAGCCGGCGCCGCTCAACGCCGGCTCTGGGCCATCCGGGTGAGGCCACACCCTCGCCGACCACCGCCTCGGCCAGGTCTACCGCTGGGGCTCGATCCTGTCCGCGCTGGCCTGCTGGTCTTCGGCCCCATCGTCGTCGCCTAGACGCTGCCCGAATCCTCCTTGGCGGCGCGCAGCAAGTTGCGGACCATCCCGCCGAAGACGGCGGCGTGAAACGGCGCGACGGCCCGCCAGTAGAGGTGGCCGAACAGGCCGTGGGGGAAGAACAGGGCCCGCTGACGGTAGCTGGTGCGGCCGTCGGCGGTCGGCTCGACCCGCATCTCCAGCCACGCCAGGCCCGGTAGCTTCATCTCCGCGCGCAGGCGCAGCAGGTGCCCGCGTTCCAGCGCCTCCACGCGCCAGAAGTCCAGGGTGTCGCCGAGGCGCAGGGTCTCAGGGTCCCGACGCCCGCGGCGCAGGCCGATGCCGCCGACCATCCGGTGCAGCCAGCCCCGCACCGCCCACGCCAGCGGGAACGAGTACCAGCCGGTCTGCCCGCCGATGGCCTCCACCGCGCGCCAGACACGCTCCGGCGCGACGTCGACCTCTGCCTCGCGGATGTCGCGGTACAGGCTGCCGCCGGCCCACGCCGGGTCGGTGGGCAGCGGGTCGCTCGGGGCGCCGGGTACGGAGGCCGAGGACCAGCGGGTCGTGACGTTCGCCTCCTGCACGCGGGCCCGCGCCAGCCGCACCGCCTCGTCGAAGCCGAGCAGCCCCTCCGGCGGGTCCGGAACCAGCTCCGTGATGCGGTGGTCGGCGCAGACGACCTCGTGCCGCAGCGACTCCACGAGCGGCCGCGCGATGGACGCCGGCACCGGCGTGACCGCGCCGACCCAGTGGCTGGACAGGCCCGGCGTCAGCACCGGGACCGGAACGATCAGTCGGCGCGGGAGTCCGGCGAGGCTCGCGTAACGCATCATCATCTCCCGGTACGTCAACACCTCCGGACCGCCGATGTCGAACACTCCCCCGACCCCGACCACACCGTCCGGCGCGACGGCGGCGCCGACGAGGTAGCGCAGGACGTCGCGCACCGCGATCGGCTGGATCCGGGTCCCGACCCAGCGCGGGGTCACCATGGCCGGCAGCCGCTCGGTGAGGTAGCGCAGCATCTCGAACGAGGCCGACCCGGACCCGATGACGACCGCGGCCCGCAGCTCGACCGTCGGGAGCCCAGACGCCCGAAGCACGCGACCGACCCGCACGCGCGAGCGCAGGTGCGGGGACAGCTCCGCGAGCGGCGTGTCCGCAGGCGCCATGCCACCGAGATAGACGATGCGGGACACACCGGCGTCCCTGGCAGCGGTGGCGAAGTTGCGGGCCGCGCGCTCCTCAGTGCGCTCGAACCCCTCGCCGGTGGTCAGCGAGTGGATCAGGTAGAAGGCGACATCAGCGCCCTCCAGCGCCGGCCGCAGCGTCTGCGGCGCCAGCACGTCACCCCGCACCTGCTGCACGCGCTCGGCCCACGCATGGTCGCGCAGGCGATCCGGATCGCGCGCCAGACACCGGACGTCGAACCCCGCTGCCAGCAGCTCGGGCACCAGGCGCCCGCCGATGTAGCCACTGGCGCCGGTCACGAGTGCGGTGGGGTTGGGCTTCACTGTCCCATCGTCGTGGCGAGGACGGTCCATCGCATTCTGGGCGACCTGGCTTCAGACCCCCCCAGACGGCCCCAGACGCCCCGCGTCAGCCCTTCTTCGCGGCGTTGCCAGCCACCTTCAACGCCCACCACACCAACGGCGCCTGAAGCGGCAGCCGCCCCAACGCCGCCGCCTTGGCCGGCGCCGGCCGATCACTCCAGTCGCGCGCCATCTTGACGTTGGCCGGAAACACCGCGACGAAAAACGCCGCAGCCGCCAACCCACCCTGCCGACGCGACTTCGGGTTCGCAATCGTGACGGCGACGGCGAGCTCGGCAGCCCCGCTGACGTAGGTCCACATGCGCGGACTCCCGGGCAGCGAGCGCGGCACGATCGCGTCGTACTGCTTCGGCGCGACGAAGTGCGTGACGGCCGCGGACGCGAGGAGGCCGGCGAGCGCGGCGTGAGGAGAGGTCAGTCGGGGCACGTCGGCGATCCTAGGTGTTATTAGACGCGGTGTCGATAGAGAGCGGCACCCGCAGCGGCCGCCTACCCCGGCACGTCCTCCGCCCGCAGATGGAACAAATCCTCCGCCCCCACGTCGTCCACGTCCATCGCGGCGACCCTCATGGCGTGCAGCTCGGTCATCTTCTGGAACACCTGGCGCGCCGCGCGGCCGTTGCCAAAGCCCGCGCCCTTCTGCACCGTTGAGAAGTAGGTCGCGAGCGCCGCCTTCGCGGCCAGCGTGAGCTCGTACTGGTGCGCCTCGGTCTGGTGGCCGACGATCTCCACGAGTTCGTCAGGGGTGTAGTCGTCGAACGTCAGCGTGCGGGAGAAGCGGGAGGCCAGGCCCGGGTTCACCGAGACGAACCTGTTCATGTCCGCCGGGTAGCCCGCGACGATCACCACCACGTCGTCGCGGTGGTCCTCCATCAGCTTCACCAGGGTCGCTATCGCCTCCTGGCCGAAGTCGTTGGACATGCCCGCGGGTACCAGGGCGTACGCCTCGTCGATGAACAGCACGCCGCCGAGGGCGCGACGGAAGACCGCCGTGGTCTTCGGGGCGGTGTGGCCGACGTACTCGCCGACGAGGGCTCCGCGGTCGGCCTCGACCAGATGCCCGGACTCCAGCATCCCCAGGACCGTCAGGATCCTGCCGTACAACCGCGCCACGGTCGTCTTGCCGGTGCCGGGGTTTCCGGCGAAGACCAGGTGCCGGCTCAGCGGTGGCGGGGCCAGGCCGGCCTCGGTGCGCCGCTTCACCATGCGCATCAGGTTGATCAGCGCCGCCACGTCCTGCTTCACCCGGGCCAGGCCGATCAGGGAGTTCAGTTCGCCGAGCAGGTCGTCGATGGTCTCCGGGCCCGATACCTCGGCGTCGCCATCGTCCGCGCCCTCGGCACCGGCGACTCCGAACGAAGCGCCAGGACCGCCAGAACCGCCCGAGCCAGCTACCGCCACGGCGCCACCAGACCCGGCCCGCCCGGCCCGCGAAGCCGAAGGCTCCCCGGCACCGGGCATCGTGGAGATCTTCACGTTCTCGACGACGCAGTCCTCGAACACCGGCCGCGCGTTCTCCCCGAGCGCCAGGTCCTCCGCCACGTCCCGGATCCGGCACAGCCGGAACACCGGATCGGCGTCGGCCCCCACGTGCAGCGCCGGAAACTCCGACGCCGACACGGTGCACCGGTCGAAGACCCCGTGCCCGCCGTCCTTGACGTAGACGCCGTTCTTGCCCGCACCCGAGACCGTCAAGCCGGTCACGGTCGGCGAGGCGTCGGCCCACACCACGACCCCGCTGCCGGCCGGATCGCTGATCTCGCAGTCCTCGATCCGAGCGGCGCTCCCAGCGTCCACGAAGATCCCCGCCGACCCCGCCTCGGTCACACGGCACGAGGACAGGATCGGGTTGCTGCTCTTACCGATTTCGAAGCCAGAACTCTCGGTGGCCCGGACGCCGACCTCGCGAAACAGAGGCCTGCGACTGGTCTGAATCGCCGCCCCGACCCGGGACCCGGAGATCTCGCACCCCGACACCTCGGCGTCGCTGTCCCCCTCCAGGTGGATCCCGCTCATCGCGGCCCCGGACACCGTGCCGCCCTCGACCCGCAGCATCGCCCGGCCGGTCGCCCTGATCCCGTGCTCCGGCGTGTCGGAGACATGGCAGTCCGCGACGCCGAGCGTGGCCCGGCCGTCGGCGTGGACCGCGCTGAACGCCGACCGCTCCACCGTGCAGCCGACGAGCCGCACCTCTGCGTCGCCGCCGGCGATGATCCCGTTCCCGGTCGCGTCCCGCACAGTGGTCCCCGACACCGAGCCGTGCGACTGGAGCCGATAGGCGATACCGCTGCCGCGCGTCTCGGTGATCTCGCAGTCCGTCAGCTCCAGGGTCGCGGTGCCACCGGCGAAGACGCCGGTACGACCGGTCCCCTCGACCCGGGTCCCGGACATCGCCAACCGCGCCGCCTCCTCGACCTGGACCGCAGCCTCCCCGATCCGTTCGAAGCTCGACTTCCGCACCTGCGCGGACGCGTTCCCCAGCAACCGCATCCCGATCCCGCCGCACCCGCTGACGCCGGACTCCGTGATCCGCAGCACAGCATCATCGAGCCCTGCCACGCCGATCGCCTCGCCGTCCCGGATCTGGCAGCGTTCGAGCGTGACCTGACTGCGGTCGGCGGCCAGCACACCCACGGCCGGGCTCTCGGAGACGGTGCAGTCGCGGAACATCGGCGCGGCCTCGCCCGACGCCTCGATCCGCCCCCTGACGACCTCGCAGCGCCCGAACTCGGCGGCCCCGGCGGTGACGCTCACCGCCACGCCGCTACCGTCCCCGACGCCCTCCCCAGCCCCGGCGT
>NZ_JAACYW010000510.1 GCF_015356825.1 Catenulispora rubra
GCGTCAGATGTCTATAAGAGACAGCTCCTTGGCCAGCGCCGGCAGCACCTCCTTGCCGAGCAGCTCGATGGTCTTCATGACCGACTCGTGCGGCAGGTAGCCGAACTGCACGTAGCAGATCAGCTGGTCGACGCCCAGCTCGGCGTACTTGAGCATCTTGGTGTAGCACTGCTCGGGGTCCCCGACGACGATCATGTCGTGGTCGCTGAAGGACTTGGGGTCGAAGTTCCCGTCGGCCTGCTGCATCAGGTACGGGAAGATCTTGTCCCGCTCCTCCTGCGACAGGTGCGGCAGCTCCCACTCGGCGGTGAACTCGGCGATGTTCTTGTACCACCACCAGACCGAGTCCCAGATCCCCGACTCCTCGCACTTGGCCAGCGACTCCTCGCAGTGCACCAGGGTGTAGGCGGCGACGCGGTTGGTGGTGACGCGGGTGATCGGCTTGGGCGCGGCGGCCGCGGCGCGGTAGAGCCGGATGTGCTCTGCCATCTTGTGGATCGGCTGCAGGATCGAGAAGGACAGCAGCCCCAGGCCCTTCTCGCCGGCCACGGCCGAGGAGCCCTCGGAGGTCGCGGCCATCCAGCACGGCGGGTGCGGGTCCTGGACCGGCTTGGGCGTCACCATGCGGCGCGGGAAGTCCAGGTACTTGCCGTGGAACTCGAAGTACTCGTCCTCCCACATCCCGACGACGGCCTGGATGGCCTCCTCCCACTGCGCGCGGGAGGCGTCGCGGTCCACGCCGAACGCGGTCTGCTCCATCGGCGTGGAGCGGCCGGTGCCCCACTCGACGCGGCCGCCGGACAGGATGTCGGCGGTGGCGACCTTCTCGGCCACGCGCATCGGCGGGGTGAAGGCATGCGGCATCAGGGTCACGCCGAAGCCCAGCCGGATCTGCTCCGTGCACTGCGACAGCGCGCCGATGATCACCTCGGGCGCCGGCGAGTGCGAGCGGCCCTCGCGGAAGTGGTGCTCGACGTGCCAGGTGGTGTGGAAGCCGAGCTTGTCGCCGAGCTTGATCTGCTCGATCGCCTCCCGGTACGCGCGCTGCTCAGCCTCGCGCTGGCCGTAGGGGTGCGGCTTGGCCCAGGGCTTGGGCACGTCGATCTCGTAGAGCAGGTCGAGCTTCATCCTCACGCCTCCACGTTCGGCAGCGTTTGCCGGAACAAACGCACGGTCCGCTGGTCCGAACGGACCGTATGCCGAATCTGATGGACCGTCAATAGTCATCTGCGGCCCTGTTCAGGGTGGGTATGCGCAGGTCAGGGCGGGGAGAGGAAGGACGCGACGGTGTTTGCGACGGCGAACGGGTCGCCGCTCGGCTCGGTCGGGTACGACCCGGCGCCGCGCGCCCAGGCGTCGTCGAGCGCGAACCAGTCGATCTCCGCCGCCTGCTTCGCGGCCCCGGTGAGGACCGGTTCCAGCGCCGCGAACTGCTTGCGCCAGCGCGGGAGGTAGACGTCCGCGACCAGGCCGGACAGTTCGCGGGCGCCGTAGTTGCGCAGCAGGGCGGCCGGGCCGCGGTCGCCCCAGGTGGTGATGAGGGAGCGGGCTTCGTAGCCGCCGGCGCCGAGCCAGGTGCCGAGCAGGAAGCGCTTGTCGGTGGCGAGGAGGGAGTCCAGCAGCGTCATCGCCTGCAGCCAGCGGGATGTGAGGGTGTGCCAGGCGGCCAGGTCGCGGCCGTCGTAGGCCGCCTTGATCTTCGGCAGCAGGACGCGGGCGTGGTTGGACAGCGCCTGCCGGGTGAAGTCGACGACGTCGTAGCGGTAGGCGTCGACGCTCCGCAGCGACGGATCGGCTTGCAGGAGCGTGAGGACGGCCTGCTCGAAGGCCGCGCCGTCGTAGCGCATGTCCGGGCCGCCGGGCGCCGCCGAGACCGCGGACAGGTCCGGCCAGGCGCTGAACAGGCTGTCCTGGGCCTGGCTGTAGGTGCCGGGCGGGAGCGAGTAGGCGGTCTGCGCGAAGGTGTGCCATGCCTTCGTCGCGGCGGCGTCCACCTTGCCGTAGCGGCGGGCGGCATACTGGCCGAACCAGTCGGTGAGGTCGAAGGCGTCGGGACGCCAGGCGAGTTCGGCGAACAGCTCGAAGGCCGCCGGGTCGTGGCCGGAGGCCTCGGGCATCCAGGCGATGCCGGACAGCGCCGATCCCTTTGCCGCCAGGGCTTTCGCGAAGCGGTCGGTCCAGGTCGCGGCGTTGGCGCCGAGCAGCGAGCGGCCGCCGAAGTTGGTGATGGTGCCGAAGGCGTAGGCGGCGCCGCCCCAGTCGTCCTCGCGGTCGAAGGCGGTGTACTTGTCGGAGCAGCCGTCGACGATCAGGACCTTGCCTCGCGCACAGGCGGCGGAACCGCAGGTGCGGACGGCGTCGAGGACGTCCCGTCGCGGGTTGCCCTCCCAGCCGAGCATGACCCAGGTCGCGCCGGGGTGGGCGGTTTGCAGGGCGGTCATGACGGCCACCGCGGCGTCGCCCATCGGCACGCCAGCGCTGGTGCCGCCTTCGTGGAGCAGGTCCATCTTGTAGGCGGTGGTGGGGCCGTAGAGGTCGGCCTGGTGGCGGTAGAAGGACTCTGCGATGCGGGCGAAGTGCGGGTCTCGGGGGTCGAGCCAGTCAGGGCGCTGATAGCCGTCCCAGATCCCTTGCGGGAGGACGCGGGCGCTGGGGTTGCGCTTCGTGAAGCCGAGGGGGACCTGACCGAGGTAGCCGGGCAGGACGGGGGTCATGCCGAGCTCGCGGAGGCGGGCGACGACCTGCTGTATCACCGCGACGTTGGCCTGGCGGACGGCGGGAGGCTCGGGGGCGTCGACGGCTTGCAGGTTTCCCAGCAGCCACCACGGTTGGTGGGAGGCAGCGGGGATCCAGGCGTCGATGTCGGCGGGGGTGTATCCGAACTCTGTGAAGACGCGGCGGTAGACCTCGTCCTGGCCGGCGGCGACGAGGACTTCGGTGAAGCCGTGGAAGGCTAGGACGTCGAGGGTGCGTTCCCATTCGGGCCAGGCGCGGTAGGCGCCGGCGTAGCCGTTTTCGGTGTCGTTCAGGGCGAAACGGTGCTTGACGGCGGCGGCGCCGGAGAGCTCGCCGCGCGGGGTCGGGAGGATTGGGGAGAGCTGCGCGAGGCTGTCACTGGGGAGAGAGATGGTGACGTTGGCGACGTATTTGAGGTAGTGGGCCGCGCCGGACAGGAGTGCGGAGGTGGTGGTGGCTTCGATGGTGACCGCGGTGGCCGTCAGGGTTTCGGATGCGGGGCCGGACAGGGCTGAAGAGCGGATGCGGTAACGGTCAGCGGTACCGGCGGTCGGCGAGACTGCTCGGAGCTCGATCTGGCCGGCGTGGCCGGCGGTCAGCAACCGTTCCAGGACGCCGCGCGCCGGCGCCGTGTCGAAGGCCTGCACCGGAGCGTCGCCGGCGACGTGAGTCAGAGATCCGTCCACCGCACCAGTATCCGGACGCGTCCCATGCGCCACCGACCGCGACCCGAGCGCCTCACCGATCCCGACGGCCGCGAGCGCCCCCGCCGCGATGCCGTAGCCCATCACCCGACGACGTCCGACCATCTCCCGGCCCCATGTCTCCCGTGAGCCCCGTCGCCGGGACGCTGGCACAACGCGCTGTCATAGAGAGAAGGACCGAGAGGTGGGATCGCGTTGCCAGCGAGATGGTTTTGAGACCTAAGCGGGGGCGGGGCGGGGG
>NZ_JAACYW010000511.1 GCF_015356825.1 Catenulispora rubra
TCGCGCCGTCGAACTGCAGCCACAGCTTCTTGCCGGCCAGCGCGGTCGGGGCAGTGAAGTGCCGGCGGTACCAGCCGATACCGCGGTAGTAGTCGTTACCGCCGTCCTGGCCGTCCAGCGCGTTCCACGTGTGCGGCACCGCGACGGCGGTCCAGGACGAGTCGTCGAACGTCGGCGCCTGCGCACCGCTCACGTCGGTGCGGACGAAGCGCCAGCTGCTGTTGAGGTCGAAGCTCTGGCGAACCAGAGGCGGAGTGTAGGTGGCCGCGTGCGCGACCGGTGCCACGACCACATCCCCGGCCGCGATGACCGCCGTGGCGGCCGAAGCGGCGAGCAGGTGCCTGCGTGTCATGCCTTGGCTGGTCGTGTCTCGGAGCTCTGACATGTGCTGCCTTCTTGTTGAGGGTGCTGATTTGTCAGGTGGCGACGGGCTATGGCGCTCTCGCCGGTGGCAGCCGACGGCGATTCTCAGTCACCGCCGGCCGCCTGCCAGCAGGAGTTTCAGGGTGTTACGGCAGTTTCCATTGCTGGTTCCGGCTGCCGCTGCAGTCCCAGACGATCAACGGGGTGCCGTTGGTGGTGTTGGCGCCGGGGTCGTCCAGACACAGCCCTGACGGGTATGAAGCTGACTGCATGCCGCTGCGCAGAGTCCCGTCGGCTTGTGGGGTCCACTTCTGGTTCGCGCCGCCGCTGCAGGTCCAGATCTCCACTGGAGTGTTCCGAACCGCTGTCCCGTTGGTGACGTCCAAACACAGTCCGTGGACCTGCAGGGAGCCGCCGGATGCGACAGTCCACTGCTGGGCGCCGGTGCCGTTGCAGTCGTACAGATCCACTTTGGTACCGTCGGTGCCGGCGTTCGCCCAGTCATCGACGCACTTGCCGGCCAGGCCCGAGGTGATCGGGCCGGTGTGGACGCCGCCGTCCAGGCCGATCTGGACGTTGCCCAGGTGGCTGGCCGCAGTGGCCGGAGTGCCGGACAGCTGTGCGAAGCCCATGCCCGAGATCGGGGCGGCCACCGGCTGGATCAGGTAGGAGTGCCCGGACGTCGTCGGGACGCTGAACTGTGCGGCGGTCGTCGGCTTGACGATGACGGTGGCCTCGTCGCCGCCGTCGACGACCTCGACGCTCTGTCCGGGCCAGGGGTTTCGGACAGTGAGGGTGCCGGTGGATCCGGCGTTGACGCCGACGGTGCCGATCACGCCGCCGTGGATCTGGACGGAGACGGTGGATCCGCCGTGGATGTACTGGGTGCCGTCGGCGTCCCAGCCGGACGGCAGGGCGGGGGCGATGCGCAGCACGCCGTCGTAGTCCTGGACGAGTGATTCGTTGATGGCCAGGGCGACGTTCGCGGACTGCTCGATGTAGGGCTCCGATCCGGTGCTGCTGCCCCACAAGTTACCCAGGCCGTCGATGTGGGCCTGGTACTTCTGCGTGAGCGTGGCCAGGTCGGAGCCGACTTCGGAGCCCAGACCGAGGCGGGCGGCCTGGACCGCGTCGAAGCTCCAGTCGTTGGCGGTGGTGTTGACCCGGTGGGTGTACGTGCGCTTGGCCAGGTCGGTGAGCGCGCTCTGGTCTCCGATGAGGCTGTAGGGCCAGACGGCTTCCAGGTCGTCGTTCTCGGAGTTGTGCACGGCCGCCGTGGGCTGGGAGGACTGCCCGAGCACGTCGGTCCCCGAGGAGTCGGCCGTGGCCGTCAGGTTCTGCTGGTGCGTCGAGGAGTCGGTGCGCGGGTAATCAGGGATCTGCGGGATCGCGGTCTGCAACCGCGAGACCAGGCTCGCGTCCGTGCCGAGGGTCTGAGCGGCGGCGACGGTGGCCGGGAACAGGGACTTCATCGCGTCGATGACGTTGACCGGGTCGGCAACGCTCCACTGGTTCTCGTGGACGTTGGCGATGGTGTGCAGCAGCCCGTCGGAACCCTTGGTCGCGTAGGCCAGCAGGAACACGCACTCCTGCTGCAACAGCGGGTAGTTCGCGGCCAGGAACGCCCGATCGCCGGTGGTCTGGTACTGCTGCCAGACCCAGAGCCCGATCTCCGCGCCGGTGGAGATGGTCAAGCCGTTCCAGGTCGGGCCCGGCGGGTTGTTCTGGTCGCAGGAGGCGTCCCCGGTCGGGTTGGAGTCGTTCTGGTAGCCGTTGCCGTTGAAGCGCATGGTCTCGGGCACGCAGATCCCGGCCCGGCCACCCAGCTGCGCCTTGGTCCAGGCCTGGATGTCGGCCAGGTTCGAGGTGTACAGGTTGAACAGACCGCTGTTGAGCGTAGAGGCGCCGGCGCCGATGTTGGCGGCGACCTGGCCGCGCAGGTTCCAGAACCAGAACGCGGCCGGGTACCAGTTCTGGGAGTCCTGGGAGTAGTTGAACAGGTCCGCGACACCGGCCTGGGAACCGGGCAGGGAGCCGCGGGACTCCTCTGCGGTGGTGAAGTAGTACAGGGTCCGCAACTTCTCCATGTACTTCGCGACGCCGTCGGCCGAGGACAGTTTCACCAGGCCCAGGTTCGCCCAGTAGTTGTGCCACCAGGACAGGTGCGCGGCCTGCAGGGAACTGGAGGCTGCCGAGGCGTCGGTGCCCAGCAGCGCCGAGGCGGTCCCGGCCGCGTCGCCGCCGGCCCAGTGCGGCGCGCCGACGACCACGCGGAAGCTGCCGTCGGCGTTCGGGGTGAAGGCGACCTTGACCGTCTGGGGGTCGACTACGGATGCTGTGACACCGCGTCCGCCGGCGGTCAGCGCGGCCAGCGAGCCGAACGTCTGACCCGATCCGGTGGTCGGGGTGTTGTCGACCCAGGTCTCGGCCAGAGTCGCGATCTGCCCGGATACCGCTGCGGTCGGAGTGCGCCCGGACCACAGGTTGACCGTGGCGGTCTGTGCTGTGTTCGGGTTGGCGCCGGTGACGTCGACGACGAGTTCGTCCTTGTCGGCCCGGACGTAGACGGTCGCGGTCATCCCGCCGCCGGATTCGCGCAGCACCCCGTCGTATGGGTCGACGATGCCGGAGAAGTCGGCGGCGTTCGTGATCTGCGACAGCCCCGGAATCTGCACCTGGCCCGGCGACTTGCGGCCCGGAAGCGTGTCGGCGCGGTTGAGTTGGGCGGTGAAGCCGCCCGCAGCCCACACCGCCGCCCCGAGTGTGCCGTTGCCCAGCGGCATCGACTGCGCCGCAGCAGTGTTGGGACTTCCCAGAACGATGTTCGCTTCCCTGACGAGGTTGGGTGTGTCGACGTGGAAGGCGCCGCCCTGCCACGCCGTGGTGGCCGACCCGGTGGCGGCCGATGTCATCGGCCACGCCAACGCCGGAACGCAGAGCGCCACGACGGCTAGGGCCGCGCGCACAATACGAGGTCTCATGAATGGTCCCTGTCCGCCTATCCGCTTATACAGATCCCGATCCCCGCTCTACTCGGCGAGACCGGCCCCGCCGAGAGTCCCGTGTTGCAGATGCGGCTGGGCGGCGCGGTGGCCACCGTCTAAACCACGGCCACCGCTGACACACCCAGCATCAGTACGTTTCAGTCGTCGGGTGTGCTAGGGCAGGGTCCATTTCTGGTTGGTGCCGCTGTTGCAGTCCCAGATTTCCAGTTGGGTGCCGTTGGTGGTGTTGGATGCGGGGTCGTCCAGGCAGCGTCCTGATTGGCTGCTTTTGAGTGTG
>NZ_JAACYW010000512.1 GCF_015356825.1 Catenulispora rubra
GACAGGTGAGGGAACTCACGGGGCCTCCGGCACGATCGGGGGTCGGGGCGCGCGGGATGGTGCACGCCTGGTGAGTCTCTGATCGCAGCGGGTGTTCGGCGTCTCTCAGAATGCTGAGTTTTTTGCTGAGAATGCCTGGTAATGCCAGGCAAAAGTCGGCTACAACGCCTCGGCCAACCCTCGGATCACGTCACCCGCCGACCCCTCCCGTGCGGCTTGGAACCCGGTCCCGGCCCACAGATGCAGCCGGTCTGGATCTCCGGCCTTCGCAGCAGCCTGACGTAGCGGCCGGGTCAGGTGGTGGATCGCCGGGTAGCCGTAGGGCGCCGTGGCCTCGTGCCGGTCGATGAAGTCGTTGCGCAGGCCGCGTGCCGGGCGTCCGGTGAAGGCGTGGGTGATCGTGGTCTCGGTGAACGCGGGGTTCGCGAGGGCGTCCTTGTGGGTTTGCGAGGCACCCGACTCGGTGGTGCGCAGGAGCAGCGTGCCGACCGCGACCGCCTCGGCACCGGCCTGAAGCAGGGCCCGTACATCCTCGCTGCCGGCCACGCCACCGCCGGCCACGATCGGCAGCTCCACCGCCGCTTGCACCTCACGTACCAGATCCGGCGCGCTCACCGTGGTCAGGGTGCGCAGCGGGTCGAACGTGCCGCTGTGCCCGCCAGCTGCGGGTGCCTGCACGACGAGCCCGTCGACACCCGCGTCGCGGGCGGCCCGGGCTTCCGTTGCGGTCGTCACTGTCGCGAGCACCCGGCTTCCGACTCGGCGCAGCGCCGCGATGTCCCGGACGTCCGGCAAGGCGAACGTCAGCGACACCACCGGCACCGGTTCGGCGAGCAACAGCGCCAGCTTGTCGGCCCAGGCGTCATCGTCGTCGAGGACCGGGACCGGGTTTGCTTCGACGCCGAACCGCGCCGCCTCCGGTGCCAACTCTGCGGCGTAGGCGCGGAAGGTGGCGTCGTCGACGGTGCCGGGGCCTGGCACGAACAGGTTCACGCCGAACGCCCCGCCGAGTTCCCGGACCTGCCGAACTTCCGCTGCTAGCGCCTCGGCTGTCTTGTAACCGCCAGCCAGGAATGGGAACGCCCCGGCTCGGAGCGCCGCCCCGGCCAGCGCGACCGTGGTCGGCCCGCCGGCCATCGGCGCCGCCACGATCGGCAGTTCAGACTCCAGCAGCCCGGCCATGGACGCGTCCTTTCCCGAGAGGTCTTACGTGAGTTCAACCGTAACCTTCCGCGCCATCCGCGCGAGCACTGCCAACACCGCCACGCACAGCACGGCGGCGCCCCAGGCGAAGTACTGCACTGCCGTCAGCAGTCCGACTCGCGTTGCCACGAACCCGACGCCCACCACCGGCACGCCGACGCCGAGGTACAGGATCACGAAGAAGCTCGACAGGACGTCGGCGCGGCGGTGCGCCGGTGCCGCGCTGTTGATCGCGGTCAGTCCGCCGAGGAACGTCAGGCCCTGCCCGAGGCCCGCGACCGCCGTCGCGCCGATCAGTAGTGGCAGCGATGACGCGCTTCCCGCGATCGCGAGTGCTATCAGCCCCGTGGCCAGCAGTGGCAGGCCGGCGATCTCCAGCGCTCGCGCCGAGCGTCCGTAGCCGAGGACCTGCGCGGTCGCCGAGCAGGCCAGCATTAGGGCCACCGCCGCGCCGCCGAGGAGCAGGTTCTTGCTGCCGGACAGCGTCGCGACGTACGTCGGGATCAGCGTGAGGAACAGGCCTACTACGGCGAACGCTGCGAAGCAGGCCGTCCCGCTGGTCGCGAACTCCGCACGCAGCGCCGCCGGGATCTCGGGGCGTCGCGGGCGCCAGCGGGTCCGGGCGGTGTGCGCGGGTAGCGACAGGACCACGGTTACGGCCGGTACCAGCAGCGCGATCTCTACTGCGAAGGGCAATACCCGTGGCGCCGGTGCGTATTGCGCCAGGAACCCTGCCAGTAGGGGGCCGAATCCGAGTCCGCTGGCTGTTGCGACCGTCGAGACCAGCGCTGCCTTGCGCCGGTCGCCGTTGGGTTCGAGTTCTGTCAACGTCGCGGTCAGCGGCCCTGTTGCGGCTCCGATCGCGGCGCCTTGCAGGATGCGCCCGGCGAACAGCCAGCCGGTACCGGACGCGAACGCGAACACCAGCGCCCCGCCTGCGGCGACGAAGAGGGCCGGCAGCAGCATGACGCGGTAGCCCACGGCGTCTGCCGCCGGGCCGACTACCAGGAGCGAGGGGATCAGGACTGCGACGTAGGCGGTGAAGATCAGCGTCAGGGTCAGTGGTGAGAAGCCGAAGCGTGCCTCGTAGCCCTTGTAGAGGGGGGTTGGCAGGTTCGTGCCGGTGAGTAGGACGAGGAAGGTGTAGGCCGTGCCCCAGAAGCGGATTCGCTTGCCTGCCACCGACAAGCTGCGGGTGCTGGCAGCGCTGCCAGCACCGCCAGCACCGCCAGCACCGCCGACGGCAGTGCCGACGCCGCCGGCATCTGGTGCGGCATCGGCGGCATCGGCGGCGCCAACGGCACCAACGGCACCAACGGCATCGGAGGTGCTAACCGCTCCAGGACGATCGAGCGCCATGAGAGTCCTCCCGAGGCAACATGTTCGGATATCCCGAACATAGCAGATGTTCGGGAATCCTGAACATGGTGTCCTAGAATGGCGCCATGGCCAGCCGCACCGCCACCGAGCTCACCCACCCCACCCTCGCCGAGCTGCGCTTCACGGCTGTAATGGCCGCGCTGAGCGACCCGATGCGCCTGGCGATCGTCGCCCGCCTGGCTGACGTCGAGCCGGACGGCGAACTCGCCTGCGGCGTCTTCCAGCTCCCGGTCAGCAAGTCCACCCAGAGCGGCCACTTCCGCACCCTGCGCGAAGCCGGCGTCATCCGCCAACGCGACGAAGGCACCCGCCGCCTGAACCGGCTGCGGCGCGCGGAGCTCGACGAGTTGTTTCCTGGCCTGCTGGATCTGGCGATTCCGCAGGGGCGGGAGGTGATGGCGGGGTTTTAGGTGCGGGTGCTCGGTGTATGGGCGCCGATGTCGGGCGGGTGCGGTTGATGTGTGGTTTTACAGGCGATTTTTACGGCTTCGCCAATGGTTGGATGGCCTCGCTGGGGGACGCAGTTCGGTTGTGCGACTCGTTTCGCGCTGGCGGCTGACGGTATTCGCGAACACGACCGCGCGCCGGTCCGGATCTCTGCGGCGGAGTGCAGGCGGCTGGCGGTTTTCGCGTGCACGATCGCGCGTCGGTCCGAGTCACTGCGCATGCGTTTGGTCTGGCGGCTGCCGGCCGCGTTTGGTGGGTGCGTTGAGGCCTCTGGCGGGCCTCCTCGACGAGGGGGCGACCCGCGCGTCGGGCTTGATGGCGGCGGCCCGCGACTGTTCGGCTTTCTATCCGCTGTTGCCTGCGCTGCGCTGTTTGCTGGCGGTGCTGCTTGTGGTCGCCGAGGTTCTGGGTCCCTCGCCGCGTCATCGCCGTAAACGGAACCAGCCCGGTTTGGCGGAATCAAGCCGCATCGCTGCTGCTGTGGTCCAGCTCCGTCCGGCTTGACACCGCCAAACCGGGCAGGTTGGC
>NZ_JAACYW010000513.1 GCF_015356825.1 Catenulispora rubra
CTTCGATGTCGGGGGTGCCGGATTCGCGGAGGTGGTCTGCGACGGCTGTGCGGACGTCGGTGGCGATGACTTCGGTGGCCGGGCAGCCCACGAACGTCGGGGTGATGCGGACCTCGACCGCGCGCACGCCAGCGCCCGCACTCGCCACCGCACGATCAGCCGCCGACACGCCGCTCAGCTCAACGCTGCCCGGCACGCCATCAAGCACGCCGCCAGTCCCAACCGCGCTCGCGACCGCTCGATCAGCCGCAGACGCGCTGCCATGCTCAACCGCGCGCACGCCAGCCACAGCACGATCGGCCATCGATTCGCCGCTCAGCTCAACACTGCCCGGCGTGCGGTCAGCCAGGCCGCCGAGCTCGGCCGCCCGCGCGCCACCGCCGACGCGCCCGATCGTCACGGCGACCGGGCCCCCGGCGTGCCGCGCCGCGCCGCTCGGCGGGGCGATGCCGTGGTCGGCGAGCTTGCGGCGGCCGGCGGGGCTGATCCAGTCGGTGCTCCAGGGGGGTGACATTGCTGTGCGGGTGCGCACTTCGATGTCGGGGGTGCCGGATTCGCGGAGGTGGTCTGCGACGGCTGTGCGGACGTCGGTGGCGATGACTTCGGTGGCCGGGCAGCCCACGAACGTCGGGGTGATGCGGACCTCGACCGCGCCGTCGTCAGCGAGCGAGACGCCGCGGATGATGCCGAGATCGCCGAGGGTCACTACCGGGAGTTCCGGGTCCGGGACCGCTGACGCGGCGGCCTCCAACGCCTCCAGGTCGAGCGCCACGCGCTCCTCGACAATCGCCATCTTCGTCACCTCCGTCGTCTTCTCGCGTCTACCTGCTTCTGGCGTCTACCAGCTCGCCCCGGGGTACTGCCGGTGCAGCGCCTGCATCTCCCCCAGCAGCAGCCCGAACCCCTCGCTGTGCCGCCCCGCGCGACCGCCGCGCGGCTGCCAGCCGTCGGCGGGCATCGTCAGCGTCGCTGCTTCGACCACGCCGGCGACCGACGCTTCCCACGCGGGCCGCAGTGTGCGGGGGTCCACCGCGACGCCGGACTCCACCAGCGCGGAGGCGATCGGGTCCGCGGAGAACAGTTCCGCCGTGTACGGCCACAGCTGGTCCAGCCCGGCCTGCATGCGGCGGTGGCTCTCCTCGGTCCCGTCGCCGAGGCGCAGGGTCCACTGCACGGCGTGGTCGCGGTGGTACGCGACCTCCTTCACCGCCTTCGCCGCCAGCGCCGAGAGGTCCGGGTCCGTCGACTCGCACAGGGCCGCGTACAGCTCGCTCTGGTACGTCGCGAAGTACAGGTGCCGCGCGATCGTCGCCGCGAAGTCGCCGTTGGGCTGCTCCACCAGCAGCACGTTGCGGAAATCCCGCTCCGTGCGCAGGAACGCCAAGTCGTCCTCAGAACGCCCTGCGCCCTCCAGAGAGCCCGCATACGTAAGCAGCGTCCGGGCCTGTCCCAAGAGGTCCAGCGCGAGGTTCGCCAGTGCGACGTCCTCCTCCAGCTCCGGAGAATGCGCGCACCACTCCGACAGCCGGTGCGACAGGATCAGCGCGTCGTCGCCCAGCTCAAGCGCGTACTGCGCAACCAGCGCAGAGGATGCAGAGGACGCAGAGGGCTCTGTAGAGGTAGTCACAGGTTCTTCACGCCTTCCGGAACCCGGTAGAACGTCGGATGCCGATAGACCTTGTCCGCAGCCGGGTCGAAGAACGGCTCCTTCTCGTCCGGCGAGGACGCGGAGACCGAAGCCGCCGGGACGACCCAAATGGAGACCCCCTCGCCGCGCCGCGTATAGAGATCCCGCGCATTACGCAGCGCCATCTCCGCGTCCGAGGCGTGCACGCTCCCGACGTGCTGATGCGACAGCCCCCGCCGCCCGCGGATGAAGACCTCCCACAGAGGCAGACCGCTACTCACGCCGCCACATCCCTCTCACTGTCACTGTGCTTGGCCGCATAAGCCATAGCCGCCTGCCGAACCCACTCGCCGTCCTCATGCGCCTGCACCCGCGCCGCGACGCGCTGCCGGTTGCACGGCCCGTTGCCGGCCAGGATCTCCTGGAACTCCGTCCAGTCGATCACGCCGAAGTCGTAGTGCCCACGCTCCTCGTTCCACCGCAGGTCCGGGTCCGGGATGGTCAGCCCCAGCGCCTCGGCCTGCGGGACGCTGATGTCGACGAAGCGCTGCCGCAAATCGTCGTTGGAGTGCCGCTTGATGCGCCAGGCCATGGACTGCGCGGAGTGCGAGGACTCGGCGTCCGGCGGCCCGAACATCATCAGCGACGGCCACCACCAGCGGTCCAGCGCGTCCTGCGCCATGGCGTGCTGCTCGGGCGTGCCGTGGGCCAGGTCGTTCAGCAGCTCGAAGCCCTGCCGTTGGTGGAAGGACTCCTCCTTACAGATGCGCACCATGGCCCGCGCGTAGGGGCCGTAGGAGCAGCGCTGGAGCGGGATCTGGTTGATGATCGCCGCGCCGTCCACCAGCCAGCCCACGGCACCGATGTCGGCCCAGGTCAGTGTCGGGTAGTTGAAGATCGAGGAGTACTTCTGACGCCCGTTGTGCAGCGCGTCGAGCAGGTCGGCACGGTCCACGCCGAGCGTCTCGGCGGCCGCGTAGAGGTAGAGACCGTGCCCGGCCTCGTCCTGCACCTTCGCCAGCAGGATCGCCTTGCGCCGCAGCGAGGGCGCCCGCGTGATCCAGTTGCCCTCCGGCTGCATCCCGATGATCTCGGAGTGCGCGTGCTGCGCGATCTGGCGCACGAGCGTCTTGCGGTACGCCTCCGGCATCCAGTCCCGCGGCTCGATCCGCTCGTCGGCGGCGATCAGCCCGTCGAAGCGCTCCTGCAGCGCCGTCGTGTCCAGCGGCTCCGTCACGGCATCCACCTCTCAACCGACCGAACGTTCGGTTCCATCGTCCCGCCAGGACGGCGGCGGTGTCAACAAGGGAGGCGCCGAAATCGCAGGAACGCAGCGCGTCCCGCTGTGATGATGGGGCCATGTCCCGAACGCCGCTGCAGATCTTCCAGAGCTACATCCACGCCGGCACCATGACCCGGAACGCCGACGCCCTCGCTGAGAACTTCACCGAGGACGGTGTCTACGAGGCGCCGCTCATGCCCGCCGGCGCCGCGTTCCCAAGGAGACTGGCTGGTCGCGAAGAGATTCGCGACGGGATGGCGGCGTACTACGAGCGACTGCCGAAGGACGACCGCTCGCCGAATTTCGAGAAGTCCGGATTCGTCCTGCACACCACCGCGGATCCTGACGTGTTCATCGCCGAGATCGACACGGTCTTCGACGGCGACAAAGAAACAAATGAGGAGGACACGGCCGTCTCCCTCGTGCAGATCTTCCGTATCCGCGACGACAAGATCGCGCAGTTGCGCGACTACTTCGCACCCGACCTGGTGAACTGACGAAAGACAAAAGAAAATCGGCGCCGACAAAGCCGGCGCCGACCAGAAAAAACCACAAACCAAAAACTCAATCCACCCGAGTGAGCACCCGAGCCCCATCCTCGGTAATCGCAATCGTGTGCTCCGAATGCGACCCGCGCGACCCGT
>NZ_JAACYW010000514.1 GCF_015356825.1 Catenulispora rubra
CCGCACCAGCCCCCGCGCCATCAAACGCGCCCGCAACCGCTACAGCCTCCGACCCGCCGACTCCATCGGCAAACCCATCAGCTACCGCATCCCACCCCGAACCCTCACCCCACAACCAATACTTGCATGACACAACCAACGGCATTGCGAGGAGGCCCGCCAGAGGCCTCAACGCACCCACCAAACGCGGCCGCCGCCCGCCAGACCAAACGCATGCGCAGTGACTCGGACCGACGCGCGGTCGTGCACGCCAAAACCGCCAGCCGCCAGCGCACCGCCACAGCAACCAGAACCGCCGCGCGATCGTGCCGACGAACACCGGCGGCCGCCCGCGCACCGCCCAGAGACTCGAACTGCCGCGCGATCGTGCCCACGAACACCGGCCGCCGCCAGCGCGCCACCCCCAGCGCCTCGGACCGGTGCGCGGTCGTGCTCGCTAATACCGGCGGCCGCCAGCGCGACCTGCGGGGCACAACCGAACTGCGTCCCCTGCGAAGCCATCCAACCATTAGCGAAGCCGTAAAAATCGCCTGTAAAACCACAGGCCAACCGCACCCCGGGCACCCCAGCGACCACACCACCCGCTTGCCGGTAACCAGTGCCGACAGCGACAGCGGCACCGGCACCGGCACCGGCAAGCACCACAGATCAAAGCCAGATCGAGCCCAGCCTCCAGACCTTCAGCCCCGCGACAGTGCCGCGCCCGCCGTCGGCGAAGGCGTCCAAGCCGGTGCTCGACGGATCGGGGAAGATCTGCGTCGTCAGCACACGCGTGCCGTCGGCGGTGTACACCTCGACGGACGAGGCGTCGACCAGGATGTGCAACGCGAGCGCCCCGTTGTGCAGCGCCACCGGTGCCGATGCCACCGACGGGAACGCCGGATCGAAGCCGACGTCGCCGGAGGCGGTGCGATCCACGAACAGTTGCCCGCTAGTCGCGTCGTAGCCGATGCGAGTGTGCTGGCCGGTCGGGCCTGTGCGGATGTCCAGGCCGACCTGGCGCGCGCCGTGCGGCCTAAGGGTGACCCGCGCCTCGAACTCGGGGCCGGCGCCTGCCGGGATCGGTACGGTCGCGGAGTCGAGCTGGATCGCCGGGCTCGAATACTGCGATTGGCGCAGCCCGCTCAGCGAGATCGGCTGCTGCGTGAGCTGCACCCGCCCGTCGATCGTCCGCAGGCTCAGGCGCCTCGGCACGGTGTCAGCGCTGCGCCACGGCGAGGTCGGGACGCTCTGCCCGTACTGCCAGTTGTTCATCCAGCCCACCATGATCCGGCTGCCGTCCGGCGTGTCGTTGAAGGTGCTGCTGGCATAGAAGTCGGGTCCGTAGTCGATCCAGTGCGCACGCTGGATCACGGACAACGCCGGGGCAGAGGCGGCGGTGAAGTCGTCGGCGAGGATGTGGCCCCAGCCGCCGGTGTTGTGGTCGACGATCTGGATCTGCGCCTGCTTGCCAATCAGGTTGTGCAGGTCCCAGGAGGTCCAGTCGAGGTTCTCGCTGTTGGAGCCGGTGGCCGAGCGGACGACGGTGCCGTTAACGACGAGGTTCACTGAGGTCTGATCGTCCTTCGGTTCGGCTTTCTGGTCGGAGAAAACAATGTCGCCGACCATCAGGTGGCCCCAGCCCCCGGTGGCGGAGTCCACGACCTGAATCTGCGCCTGCCGACCCGCGTAAGCGCTGACGTCCCAGTTGGTCCAGTCGAGCTGACCGCTGTTGGTGCCGGTGGCACTGGCCACGACTTTGCCGCCGATCAGCAAGTTCACGGCGGTCGGTCCCGCGCCGCTCCAAGGGTGGTCGCCGCCGGCGACCTGCAGGGCGATGTAGTGGGTGTTGATGGTGAAGGCTGGCGAGGTGACGGTTCCGGTGCCGGGGTCGCCGGCCGGCGAGAAGGTGTCCAAGACGCGCGGCGTCAGCTGGTTCGGCAGCTGTTCGGTGAACGGGCCGGAGCCTACGAAAGCGCCGGTAGCACTCCAGCCTTCGTCGGCGTAGGTGGCGCCTGCGGACCAGTCCTGGAACAGGGTTCCGGGCGGCGGGCTGCCGTCGCCGGCGCCCGGGACGTAAGGATGGTCGCCGCCGCCGACCAGGAAGTTGAGATAAGGCTTCGTGACCGTGAACGTCGGCGAGGTCAGCTCGCCGGTAGACGCGTCGCCACCGTTGAAGGAGTTCGCCAGGCCAGGCGGGGTGAAGCCGGTGACGGGCTGCTGGCCGGGGAGCGTGCCGACGGCGGGGCCGGTACCGAAGGCGGTGCCGGTCGCCGTCCAGTCCCCGTAGCCGGAGCCGGAACCAGAGCCGGAACCAGCTCCAGGCGTGTCGAAGTCCTGGAGACTGACACCCTGCGGCGGGCTGTAGGGCGCGTCGTCATCGGTGAAAGTAGTGCCGTCGAAACCACCGACGAAGTACTGCACACCGGACCCGCCGGCCGGCGCGCCGGGGTTGGTCCCGACCACTAGCACCCACTTGGTGTGCGCCGGATCTCCGTCCACCGGCAGCGGGAACAAATCAGGGCACTCCCAAGCGCCGCCAACCGCCCCGGCCGGACCGAAGTCGGACAGGTGCGTCCAGGACTTGAGGTCCTTCGAGCTGTAGAACGACACCTTGTGCTGATCCGACAGCGCAACGGTCATCAACCACGACTTCGTGGGCTGATACCAGAAGACCTTCGGGTCACGAAAGTTCTGCGACCCGATGTCCAGCACCGGATTCCCGCTGTACTTGGTCCAGGTCGTGCCGCCGTCGAGGCTGTAGGCCAGCGACTGGGCCTGCTTACCGGTGGCCTTGTAAGCACTGGTGTAGATCGCCACGAGCGGCGGGTTCGCTGTGGTGCCCAGGCCGGAGGAATCGGTGCGATCGAACACGACGCTGCCGGAGAACACCATCTCGTTGTCGTCCTGCGGACTCGCGAGCGGCAACTGCTTCCAGTGGACGAGATCGGTGCTCACGGCGTGGCCCCAGGACATGTTGCCCCAGGTGTCGCCGCTCGGGTTGTACTGGAAGAAGAGGTGGTACTGACCCTTGTAGTAGATGAGGCCGTTGGGGTCGTTCATCCAGTTCTGCTGGGGCGAGAAGTGGAACTGGGGACGGTAGGGCTCGTGGTAGACGGTGGCGGCTGATGCCGGTGGGCCGGTGACGGCCGCTGAGATGAGCAGGGCGAGGCAGGCTGCTAGAAGGCTGATGCGGCGTCTGGGCATGAGCATTGGTACCTCCCTAAAGAGAAACTGCTGCTGGGGCATCGAGTTCGGCTCTGGTGGGTGGATCGGATCCGCGGCGTCCGCAGGTGATGGCTGCGGCGAGCGCGGCGTCGGTGAGGAGTGAGGTGAGCGCGTCCAGGTCGATGGCCCGCAGGGGGTCGCGTGCCGACGCGCCGAGGAGGTGCCGGTCGTGCAGGCCCGCAAGCAGGGCACTCATATACGCATCACCAGCCCCCACGGTGTCGACCACCTCGACCGGAAACGCCGGCACCTCGACAACCCCCGCCCCGCAAGCCGCGACCGCCC
>NZ_JAACYW010000515.1 GCF_015356825.1 Catenulispora rubra
GACTTCGGCCAAGTCGGAGGCACAGTGGGGGATCGCCCCGCATCGAGCAGGCCCCGCAAGGGGCGGGCACCACACCACAACCCAACAGCCGGACCCCAGCGCCACCCCCAGGCACCAGGGTCCGGCCTAGGGACATGCCCTTCGACAGCCACCTGACACACCCGCCAACCGAACTCAACTCACCGCAACCGCCAGCCGTAGCCCGAAGCACCTCGAAAGGACGCCGCCCCTGACTCCGAAGAAGCCACCGAGCGCGCGATCACCTCGCCGTCGCCCTAGTGGCCAGGCCAAGCCGCAGCTACTCCCGCCCCGCCCAAATGGAGCGCACATGCGTCAGGTGCGTCGTCATCAGTTCCTCGACCAAGTCGGCATCGCGGGCGATCAGCGCGTCCACGAGCGTCACGTGCTCCTCAGCCGAGGCGGCGAGGACGCCGGCGTCGGCCAGGGACGGCAGCCCGTACAAGCGCGACCGGTTTCGCAGGTCGCTCACGACTTCGACCAGGTGCGGGTTGCCGGACAGGCCGAGCAGCGCCAGGTGGAAGGCCTGGTCGGCCTCGACGTAGCCGATCAGGTCGCGGGCCTTGGCCGCGGTGACGATGGCCTCCGCCGCCGGTCGCAGCGCCTGCAGGTCGGCGAGCGGCGCGCTGTGGGCCAGACCGGTGACCACCGGGACCTCGATCAGTGCCCTGATCTCGGTGAACTGGTCGAGGTCCGCCTCGGACAGCTCGGTGACCCGGAAGCCCTTGTTGCGGACGACCTCGACGAGGCCTTCCTTCGCCAGGTCAAGCATGGCCTCGCGGACGGGTGTCGCCGACACTCCGAAGCCGGCGGCCAGCACCGGTGCCGAGTACACGACCCCTGGCCGCAGCTCGCCGGCGATCAGGGCCGCGCGCAGGGCGTGGGAGACCTGTTCTCGGAGCGAGTTGTGGCCCAGCACGCGGGGCAGGTTCAGCGCCGGGCCGCGGTCCGGGTCGGGCCCGGGGGCCGTGCCGGCGAAGACCGCGGCGCTGCTGGTAGTCCTGTCTGGCATGGTCGGAACCCTATCCGCTGATTGATGCGATAACACAGATCTTCGTCGATGAGTACGGACCTTCAGGTGTGCTCTCAGATCAGGAACCCTGCGGGGAACGGATCGGTCGGGTCCAGGAAATACTGCGCGGTTCCGGTCACCCAGGCCCGGCCGGTGACGGTGGGGATCACCGCCGGTCGGCCGGCGACGTCGGTCTGCTCGACCAGGCGGCCGATGAAGCGGGTGCCGATGAAGGACTCGTTGACGAAGTCGGTGTTCAGGGCCAGTTCGCCGCGGGCGTGCAGCTGCGCCATGCGGGCCGAGGTGCCGGTGCCGCATGGGGAGCGGTCGAACCAGCCCGGGTGGATGGCCATGGCGTGGCGTGAGTGCTGGGCCGTGGAGCCGGGCGCGCGGAAGTAGACGTGGTGCACGGCCCGGATGCTGGCGTCCAGGGGGTGGACGGGCTCGTCGGCGGCGTTGATGGCGTCCATGGTGGCCAGGCCGGCGGCGATGATCTCGTTCTTGGCGGCGCGGTCGAAGGGGAGTTTGTAGGCGTCCAGGTCGACGATGGCGTAGAAGTTGCCGCCGTAGGCCAGGTCGTAGTCGATGGTGCCGAAGCCGGGGATGTCGACCTGGGCGTCCAGGCGTTCGACGAAGCTGGGGACGTTGCGGATGGTGACGGACTTGGCGGCGCCGTCCTCGACCTGGACGTCGGCGAGGACCAGGCCAGCCGGGGTGTCCAGGCGCACCGTGGTCACCGGCTCGACCACCGGCACCATGCCGGTCTCGACCAGGACGGTGGCCACGCCGATGGTGCCGTGGCCGCACATCGGGAGCAGGCCGGAGACCTCTATGTAGAGCACGCCGTAGTCGGCGTCGGGGCGTGTCGGGGGCTGCAGGATCGCGCCGGACATGGCGGCGTGGCCCCGGGGCTCGTACATCAGCAGCGTGCGGAGGTGGTCCAGGTGCTCCATGAAGTACAGGCGCTTGGCCATCATGGTCTCGCCGGGCACGACGCCGACCCCGCCGGTGATGACGCGGGTCGGCATGCCCTCGGTGTGGGAGTCGACCGCGTGGTAGACGTGCGTGGTGCGCATCAGCCCTGCTTCCGCTCGCGGGCCTGGTCCTCCAGGGGCAGGACGCGGAGGGTGTCGGCCTTGATGGTGTCGAACTGCTCTGGCAGCAGTGGGACGCGGGGTGGGCGGCAGCCGCCACCGTGCCGGCCGGCCAGGTCCATGGAGAGCTTGATGGCCTGAACGAACTCGGTGCGCGAGTCCCAGCGCAGGAGCGGGTGGAGTTCGCGGTAGAGGGGCAGGGCCGTCTGCAGGTCGCCGGTGATGGCGGCGCGGTAGAGGTCGACGCAGGCGTGCGGGATCGCGTTCGGGTAGCCCGACACCCAGCCCGCGGCGCCGGCCAGGGCGAGTTCGAGCAGGACATCGTCGGCGCCGATGAGCAGGTCGAGCTCCGGTGCCAACTCCTTGATGCGGTAGGCGCGGCGGGTGTCGCCGGAGAACTCCTTAATGGCGCGGATGTAGCCGGCCTCGTGGAGTTGCTGGAGGAGCTCGGGGACGAGGTCGACCTTGGTGTCGAAGGGGTTGTTGTAGGCCACGATCGGGATGCCGACCTCGGCGACGGCCTTGTAGTGCGCGATGACCGAGCGCTCGTCAGCACGGTAGGCGTTCGGCGGCAGCAGCATGACGGCGCCGACCCCGGCCTCGGCGGCCTGCTCGGCCCAGCGCCGTGACTCCATCGACCCGTAGGCGGCGACGCCGGCCAGCACCCGGTCGCCGCCGACCGTCTCGACCGCGGTGCGCACGACGGCGGCACGCTCGTCGTCGGTCAGCGTCTGGTACTCGCCGAGCGAGCCGTTGGGGCACACACCGTCGCACCCGGCGTCGATGAGGCCGCGCAGGTTCTCGGCGTAGGCATCGAGGTCCACGGACAGGTCGTCGCGGAAGGGCAGAGCGGTGGCGACGACGACGCCGTGCCAGGGCATGCGGGACATGGGCTACTTGTTCCTTCGGTCTTGCTCGGCCAGGACACCGAGCGGGACGGGGCGCGCCAGCGGGCGCTTCGCGGCGGCGAGGAGGTCGGCGGCGGAGGGGGATGCGGGATCGGGGCCGTCGGCACCCCCGTCGGCGCGGGCGAGGCAGGCGACGGCGTAGCCGCACACGCGGCCCTGGCACCAGCCCATGCCGGCGCGGGTGAGGAGCTTGACGGTCCGGGCGTCGCCGGCGCCGAGGTCGGTGACCGCCTCGGTGATGGCGGAGGCGGTCACCTCCTCGCAGCGGCAGACGACGGTGTCGTCGGCCAGGTGCGCGCGCCAAGCGGCCGGGATCGGGTGGCGGGCACGGAGGAGGTCGGCGAGGGCGCGTTGGCGGGCCCGGCGACGGAGGAGGGTGGGGAGGTTCGGGGGCG
>NZ_JAACYW010000516.1 GCF_015356825.1 Catenulispora rubra
GGGTGGTGGGGCCGGCCGGATGCGGCGCGGCGGCCGGCTTCGCGGCGCTCTTGGCCGGTCCGCAGCCGGCGACAGCGCCGAGGGCCAGGAGGGCGGCGGCCGCCAGGGCCGCCGATCGGTCACGCGCCATACTTCATCGTCCGCCGGGTCAGGGTCGCCGGAGGGCGGACGCGGGGGGCGCCTCACCCAGTTCGGTCACGTCTGGTCACTCTTCCGGAGCAGTGGTCACCACGACGCCCTCGGGTGTCAGGGCGACTGTGTGCTCCCAGTGTGCCGCCGGGGAGCCGTCCTTGGCCACGACCGTCCAGTCGTCGGCTAGGACCCGGGTCTTGTTCCTGCCCAGGGTCAGCATCGGCTCGATGGCGATCGCCATGCCGGTGGCCAGCACCGTGCGCTCGCCGCGGACCGGGTAGTTGAACACCATCGGGGCCATGTGCATGGCCGAGCCGATGCCGTGGCCGCCGTAGTCGCGGACGATGCCGTAGCGGCGGGGCTGGGTGCGGGTGTAGCCGTCGATCGCGGTGGAGACGTCGTTCAGCGCGACGCCCTCCTTCACCGCCTCGATGCCGGCCCACATGGCCTGCTCGGTGACCCGGGAGAGCTCGGCGAGTTCCGGGGCGACCTCGCCGACCGGGACGGTGATCGCGGCGTCGGCGTGCCAGCCCCGGGTGTTCCACCGGCCGGTGGCGGCCTGCGCGGGGTCGGCGGGGATGATCGCGCCGCAGTCGATGGAGATCAGGTCCCCCTCGCGCAGCACGCGCGAGCCGGGGATGCCGTGCACGATCTCCTCGTTGACCGAGGCGCAGATCGAGCCGGGGAAGTCGCCGTAGCCCAGGAACGACGGGGCGGCGCCGAGGGATCGGATGGACTCCTCGGCGATCCGGTCCAGCTCACCGGTGGTGATGCCCGGCCGGACCGCCGAGCGCAGCAGCGCCAGCGTCCGCGAGACGACCTTCCCCGCCTGCTTCATGGCCTCGAACTGCTCGGAGGTCTTCAGCTCGATGAGGCCGTCGTCGTCGCCGTGGGCGTGCATGTCTGGGATTTCCTTCGGGACTGCGGGAGGGGGCCGGCCGGTGTGGCTCAGCCGCGGGCGGCGTCGACCGCCGCGAAGGCGCGCTGGGTGATGACGTCGACCTCGCCGGTGGCGTCGATCGTGGTCAGCACACCCTGCTCGCGGTAGTAGTCGATGATCGGGGCGGTCTCGGCGGCGTAGACCTCGAGGCGGGTGCGGACCACGCCCTCGGCGTCGTCCGAGCGCTGGTAGAGCTCGCCGCCGCAGATCTCACACTTGTCGCCGGCCGAGGAAGGGCTGTAGTCGACATGGAAGATGTGCCCGGAGTCGTTGCGGCACAGCCGGCGGCCGGAGATCCGCTTGATCACCTCGTTGTTGTCGACCTCGAGGTCGAGCACCACGTCCAGGTAGGCCTTGCCGACCGACGCCGTGACGTCGTTGTCGGCCAGGATCTTGTCCAGCTCCTCGGCCTGGGCGACGTTGCGCGGGAAGCCGTCGAGCAGGAAGCCGTCGGCCGCGTCCGGCTGCGAGAGCCGGTCGCGGACGATGTCTATCGTGAGCTCGTCCGGGACCAACTGCCCGGCGTCCAGGTACTCCTTGGCCTGCACGCCGAGCGGGGTGCCCTGCGAGATGTTCATCCGGAAGATGTCGCCCGTGCTGATCTTCGGGACACCCAGGTGGCCGGCGATGAACGAGGCCTGGGTGCCCTTGCCCGCCCCCGGCGGTCCGACGAGAACGATACGCACTAGATGAGGAACCCTTCGGCGTCAGTGGGACGGACGGCCCGGTGCCGCCCGCGTCGGGTGAGGCGCATCGACGCCGTCGTCATCACCGCCGTCACCGCAGGAAGCCTTCGTAGTTGTGCTGCTGGAGCTGGGACTCGATCTGCTTCACCGTCTCCAGGCCGACGCCGACCATGATCAGGATGGTCGTGCCGCCGAACGGGAACTTGCCGCTGGCGTGCAGCTCGGCCAGGGCGATCATCGGGATGATCGCGATCACCGACAGGTACAGGGCGCCGGGCCAGGTGACGCGGGTCGAGACGTACTGCAGGTACTCGGCGGTCGGCTTGCCGGCGCGGATGCCGGGGATGAAGCCGCCGTACTTCTTCATGTTGTCCGCGATCTCGTCGGGGACGAAGGTGATCGAGACGTAGAAGAAGGCGAAGCCGAGGATCAGCAGGAAGTACGTGATGGAGTACGTCAGCGAGTAGCCGTTGGTGGTCATCCCGAACTCGCGGTTCACCCAGTGCGCCCACCCCTTCTGGGCGTTCGGGTTCGTGAAGTTCGCGAGCATCAGCGGGAGCTGCAGCAGCGAGGAGGCGAAGATGACCGGGATGACGCCGGCCTGGTTCACCTTCATCGGGATGTAGGTCGAGGACCCGCCGTACATGCGTCTGCCGACCATGCGCTTGGCGTACTGCACCGGGATGCGGCGCTGGCCCTGCTCGACGAAGACCACCGCGCCGACCATGATCATGCCCATCAGCAGCACGCCGAAGAACACCGGCCAGCCGTCCATGGTGGTGGAGCCCTGCTTGATGGACCACAGCGAGGACGGGAAGTTCGCGGTGATCGAGGTGAAGATCAGCAGCGACATGCCGTTGCCGATGCCGCGGTCGGTGATCAGCTCGCCGAGCCACATGATCAGCGTGGTGCCGGCGGTCAGCGTGATCACCATCACCGCCATGCCGATCCAGTCGACCTTGGTGAAGATGACGTTCGCGCCCTGGCAGCCCGGGCCCAGCAGGGCGGTCGGGTTGTTCTTCATCAGCGTGAGCATCGTGGTCGACTGCAGGATCGCCAGCCCGATGGTCAGGTACCGGGTGTACTGCGTGATCTTCGTCTGACCGGCCTGGCCCTCCTTCTTGAGGGCTTCCAGGCGCGGGATCACGACCGTCAGCAGCTGCAGGATGATCGACGCGGTGATGTAGGGCATGATGCCCAGCGCGAAGATCGACAGCTGCAGCAGCGCGCCGCCGGAGAACAGGTTGATCAGGCCCAGCGCACCGTTGCCCTGCCCGCTGGCCTTGCTGATCCCCACACACGCGCTCAGCGCCTTGGTGTCCACGCCCGGCGCCGGGATGTGGGCGCCCAGCCGGAACAGGGCCATGATGCCGAGCGTGAAGAGCAGCTTCTTGCGCAGGTCGGGCGTACGGAACGCCCGAGCGAATGCGGTGAGCATGGTCCTCCTGCGCCTTGACGCGACAGATTGTCAAAGGGTCCTGATGACCGCGCGCCGCGGGCTCTGCGCAGGTACGCGGGGCTCGGAGGGCACACGGGGTCGGGTCGGGGTGATGGCCGACCTGCGCCATCTTACGCATAGCAGGGAGGCGAAGGCGAGCGTCGGGTGGGAGGGTTCGGCGCACGGTGGCCGCGGGGTTACTGG
>NZ_JAACYW010000517.1 GCF_015356825.1 Catenulispora rubra
AGGTGGGTGGGGGTTTTGGGGTCGGCGCGCGCGTTTCGGGGCGTGCTTCGCGGCGCGTGTGCGATGCGCGCGTCCGGTGCGCCTTTCCGTCGCGTGTCTAGGCGGGCTCGGCGATGGTGAGCACCTGGCTGTAGACGGTCAGCGGATCCGCGCTGGAGATGCTGATGGCGTAGTCGCCGCCCGGCGGCACGTCCGGCACCTCGATGGTGACCTTCTTCTCGGCCGGGTCCACGCCGCGCGCCAGCGTGAAGAACGTCAGCCGCCCGAAGTTCGGCCCCGACCGGTCCCCGGTCTGCCGCACCAGCACGACGTCGAGGGGACGCTGCACGTCGCCGCGCAGGTCCCAGGTCACGTCGATCTCCTCGGCGGGCGACCACACGGTGTTATCCCCGGGGTAGGTGATTTCCAGCCGGTCGGCGTTCGGGACGGCGGGTGCGGTGGAGTGGGCCCGCCACCATTCTTTGGGGGAAGGCTTGTCTTCGGCGGAGGACTCGTCGACCTTGGCGTCCAGCTTCCCGAGGTTCTTGCCCAGGCTCATCGGTTCGGCCCTCACTCTTCGCTCGCTCGGTCCGTCGGTCGGTGATCAGGCCAACGCTGCCCGGCCCGCGTCCGACGCTAAGCGCGGTGGTCGAGGAACGCTCTCTCGGACTGCGCCTTGTGAGGCTGCGCCTACCTCACGCCCCACACCGGCAACAACCGCACCGGGCCGTGTTCCAGGAGCCCGACCGGGTTGAGGTAGCGCTCGGCGTGCCCGAAACCGCGCACGAGGCCCCAGTGCAGGCAGGTCCGCGGCGCACAGTGGTTGGCGGGCGAATCCACGAGATGCCCGATGAGCTGACCGGTCCGAACCCTGTCCCCGACCTTCACGACGGGATCGACGGGCTCGTAGGTGGTACGCAGCGTGTCGTGACCCGGTGCGGTGTGATCGATGGCGACGACGGGACGCCCGAAGAGCAGGCCGGCGTAGCTGACGGTGCCCTGCCCGGCCGCCAGAACCTCCTGCCCGGGACCACCGAGAAGGTCGACGCCCCGATGACCGGCCTGCCAGCGCTTCGTCGGAGGCTGGAAGGGATGGACGACGACGGGACGACGCGCGCCGACAGGCGGCGTGAGCGGCCAGGTCCAGGTGCGGGCGGGATCGTGCGGAGGCGCTGGTGCGGGCTGACCGGGCTGCGCCTGGTTCCCGCGCTTGGCGGTGGAAGCACCAGAGGCCGCAGCGAGAAGCCGCGGGCCGGAGTACGCCAAGGCCGGCACCGCGACAGACAGCGCGGTGGCGATGGCGGCGAGCGCCAGGGTTCTGCGGAGGCGCATGCGGCCAGGATGGTGCGGGGGTTGGGGGATGTCACGGATTCGTGGTGCTTTTGGGTTATTTATTGGATTGTCAGGGGCTGGGATGCGGGTCGCTGCTTGCTCTCAGCCGCATTCCCTCTATGTCAGCTCGCAGATGTCGCGCGCCGCCGCGTACTCCCCCCGGGCTGCGGCCGCGTCTGGCCGGCCTGGGCGTTCAGCGCCTGCGTGTGGCGGCGGGCCGAGCCCAGGCCGCCGAACAGCACCATCGAGACTGCGGTCTCGGTGACCTCCGCCGGGTCCGCGCCGAGGCTGATGCGCTTGGCCGCGGCGTCGACCGTGCCCTGCACCAGCGCCGCGGCCAGGCGGGGCTCGGGGTGGCCGAGCGCGCGCAGCACGCCGATGCCCAGGTCCAGCATCCAGCCGTGCGCCGCGCGGATGCGGTCGCGGGCGTCGCCGTCGAGTTCCTGGCCGGACAGGGCCAACAGCGCGCGGTGCCCCGGTTCGGAGACCAGGCCCAGCTGGCGGCGGACGTAGGCGGCGAGCTGCCGTTCGGCCGTGGTCTCGGCCGCCATCGCCGCGCGCACCTCGCCGATCCAGGCCGGGAACTCGTGCGCGACCAGAGCCTCGATCACGTCGGCGCGGGATTTGAAGTACTCGTACACGCTCGAGCGCGCGAGCCCGGTCGCCTTGGCCAGCGCCGGAAACGTCAACGCGGCGACCCCGCCCTCGGCCACCAGGTCGCGCGCCGCCTCCAGCAGCGCGCGGCGCTGCATCTCCCGGTGCTCGACGACGGTGGCGGCACGGATCCTGGGCATGCGCACTAAGGTGCCGCGTCCACACACCTGTACACAACCCGGCGTTGAGAACGGTCCGATGAAGGTCCTACTCCTTCGCGGACAACTTGCCCCGCAACGTCAGCACCGCCTTGGTGTGGATCTGGCACACCCGGCTCTCGCTGACGCCGAGCACCTCGCCGATCTGCGCGAGCGTCATGCCCTCGAAGTAGTAGAGCGTGACGACCGTCTTGTCCCGCTCCGGCAGCGAGTTCACCGCCCGAGCCAGCAGAGCCCGCGTCTCCTGCACCTCGAAGAGCGCCACGGGGTCGGGCGCGTCGCCGTCCTCCAACGTCTCCATGAGCGGAATCCGGTCCCCGGACTGCGTCGGCAGCGCGAGCAGCTCGTCGAGCGCCGCGACGTTCACCAACGACAGCTTGCTGAAGATCTGCCGCAACTCCCCGAGCCCGATCCCCAACTCCCGAGCGATCTCCGCCTCACTCGGCGTCCGCCCGAACTCCTGCTCCAGCCGCACGGACGCCTGCTCGATCTCCCGCGCCTTCTGCCGCAACGACCGCGGAATCCAATCGAGCGCACGCAGCTCATCGATGATGGCGCCACGAATCCGCGCGATGGCATACGTCTCGAACTTGACGTGCCGATGCGGCTCGAAGCGCTCGATCGCATCGATGAGCCCGAAGATGCCGGACGAGACGAAGTCGGCGGAGTCCAGCGCCCCGGGCAGACCGACGCGGACACGGCCGGCGACGTACTTCACCAGCGGGGAGTAGTGGAGGATCAGGCGCTCGCGGAGGCCCAGGTCGCCGGTGCGTTTGAAGTCGTCCCAGAGGGTGTCGAGGGCGGTGGCGGCGGGCTCTTCAGCAGCCTCGCCGGTGGGGCTGTCGGAGGCCGAGGGGTTGGTTGCGCTTGCGGACACGCGTGACTCGGTGTTCGGCGGTGACTCGGCGTTCGGCGGTCGGTCGGCGTTCGGCGGTGAGTCGGCGGTCGGCGATGGGTCGGCGGTCGGCGGTCGGTCGGCGGTCGGCGGTGAGTCGGCGTTCGGCGGTGAGTCGGCGGCGCCCCCGGATACCGGGAAAGCGGGCGAGGTTTTGGCTGCGTCACCACCGGCGCTACGGATGCCGTCGAGGCTGTCGCTGTGGTCCATGTGCTCGCTCAGGGCCCGGGTTCCGGCGCTCGGGGCCGGGAGCGCGACGGGCTTGGCGGCGTCGTCGGTTGCGGTGGCCGCGTCGTCGGCTGCGGCGGCTGCGGCACGCGGCGCGCGGGGGCGGTTGGCGGCGGGGGCGGTGTCGCGTGACGGCGTGTGCT
>NZ_JAACYW010000518.1 GCF_015356825.1 Catenulispora rubra
GGCGCGCTGGGCCCGTTATGCGGGCAGCGCAGGCTGAGCTTGAGGCCTTCGCCGCAGACCGCGCGCGCCGGAAGACACTCGCCGGCTACCTGTTCTGGGGCGGCTGGCTCGGCATCTACGGACTGGCCTTCTGCGCAGCCACCGGCATCCACTCCTACTACACCTCGACTCTCGCCCCGCCGGTCGCCGCCCTCGCCGGCGCCGCGTTCGTCGCCGCCGCCCGCGGCCGGGCCTGGCAGCTGCCGGCGCTCGTCGCCGCGACCGGCGGCTGGGCGTTCTTCGCAAGCCGCGAGACTCCGCACTACCAGCCGTGGCTGCGCTGGTTCGTCCTGGCCGCTGCCGTCCTGGCGATCGCACTGATCCCCTGGGCCCGCATCTCCCGCAACCGTGCCGTCGGCGCGCTGTCCGCTCTCGCCGTAGCGACCGCCGCACTGGCCGCACCGGCCGTGTGGTCGTCCTCGGTACTCACCCGCCGGGGCGACATGATGGGCAGCGTCGCCGCCTCCGCCGGACCGCCGCAGGCGATGTTCGGAGGCCGGAAGACCAGCGCCGCCGTCAACGACGAGATCGAGCGCGGCCTGCGCGACTTCAGCCGGGGACCCGACCCGCAGGTGCTCCGCTTCCTGAAGCGCAACCGCGACGGGCGTCCCTACGCCGCCGCCGTAGACGGCTCCATGGCCGCAGCGACCTACCTGGCGGACAACGTCCCGGTCCTCCCCATGGGCGGCTTCACGAGCGACGCCCCGGCGCCGACCGCGCAGGGGCTGGCGGCGCTCGTGCGCACCGGGCAGGTGCGGTACGTCATGGTGACAGGGATGCGTATGGGTGGCCGCAGTGTCGCGGCTAAGGATCGCGACGCGTGGGTGACCGGGCACTGTCACGGAGTTCCGGGCTTGGCTTCCTTCTCTATTCCTCGCGCCGCCTCTAGCTCTGCCTCTGCCTCTGCCAAGGCCGCCGCTCCGAGCGGGGTATTCGATTGTTCGTGATCCCCGCCGGAGTTAAGATCGCTCCAACACGTTGAAGGAGACGAGTAGCCTCGGATCCGCGCGGGTCCAGAGAGCCGTCGGCAGCTGGGAAGACGGCCCCGCGTCCCGAGGCGAAGACCCTCCCGAGTGCGGGGAGGCAATGCCCCGCCGGATGGCCCCCGTCACCGGGCCGCCACGAGGTCGCGGCCGCAAGCCGCGGCGAAGGTGCGGTGGTACCGCGATTCCCTTATCGCCCGCACCCCCCAAGGGATCACTTCGAGGCCCTTGGGAGGGCTAACGATGATCCACCGCGTACTAGCGTCCGAGATGTCGGCGCACGTAGGTGAAACCGTCCAGGTGTCCGGCTGGCTGCACCGCCGCCGCGAGCTGAAGAACGTCACGTTCCTGATCCTGCGCGACCGCAGCGGCCTGACGCAGGCCGTTCTGCCGGGCGGCGTCGCCGAGCAGCTGCGCGACATCCCCGAGGAGACCGTGCTCTCCTTCGTCGGGATCGTGACGGCCAACGAGCAGGCGCCCGGCGGCGTCGAGGTCGTCGCGGCGGCCGCGGGTCCTCAGGTCGAGCTGCTGTCCAGTCCCGCCGAGACGCCGCCGCTGGAGATCTACCGGCCGAGCGTGACCGCCTCACTGCCGACCATCCTGGACGGCGCGCCGGTGACCCTGCGCCACCCGCACCTGAACGCCCCGTTCCAGATCACGGCCGCCTCCGTCGCGGGTTTCCGCACCGCGCTGGACGCCGAGGGCTTCACCGAGATCCACACCCCGAAGATCGTCGGCTCGGCCACCGAGTCCGGCGCCACCGTCTTCGCCCTGGACTGGTTCGGGCGCAAGGCGTACCTGGCGCAGTCGCCGCAGTTCTTCAAGCAGGCGATGGTCGGCGTCTTCGAGCGGGTCTACGAGACCGGCCCGGTCTTCCGTGCCGAGCCCTCCGACACCGCCCGGCACCTGGCGCAATACACAAGCCTGGACGCCGAGCTCGGCTTCATCACGGACCACCGCGACGTGATGGCGGTGGTGCGGCAGGCGCTGGCCGGCATGGTCGCCGCCGTCGGCGAGCGCGCGGCGGCCGCTGTGGACCTGCTCGGGGTGAAGCTGCCGGTGGTGCCGGAGCAGATCCCCGAGATCCACTTCGCGGACGCGATGGAGATGCTCGGCGAGGACGAGCCGGACCTGTCGCCGGCCAACGAGCGCGAGCTGAGCGCGTGGGCGCTGCGCGAGTTCGGGAGCGAGTTCCTGTTCGTCACCGGATACCCGATGGTCAAGCGGCCGTTCTACACGCACGCGCAACCGGACCGGCCACGGTACTCGAACACCTTCGACCTGCTCTTCCGAGGGCTGGAGCTGATCACCGGCGGACAGCGGCTGCATCGCTATGAGGACTACGTGGCGGCGCTCTCTGCGCGCGGGGAGACGACGGAGGCGTATGAGGGCTATCTGGCGAACTTCAAGCACGGGATGCCGCCGCACGGCGGGTTCGCCCTGGGCTTGGAGCGCTGGACGATGCGGCTGACGGAGGCGGACAACCTGCGGCGGACGGCGCTGTTCCCTCGGGACCTGCACCGGCTCACGCCGTGAGCGCTCTTTAAGCGCCCTCTGCGTTCTGCATCCTTTACGCGCAACACACGTTTACGCGCGGGCCCTCGTCGTCGTCGCATGGCGGCGAGAGGCCCGCGCGGTCTGCTACTTCGTTCCGGGCAGCGACAGGAGGAAGTACGGACCGCCCTTAACGGCCATCGCCGTCCCCACTACTGTTCCGGACGCGCTATAGCCGATCACCTTCTGCGGACGATCGGCCGCCGAATATCCGAACACATAGAAGTCGCCTCCCTGGATCCGATACACCGGCTCGAACTCCGCGTGGTCGGCGTACTGCGCGCAGAGGTGGTCGACGTCCGGCCCCATCCATCCCGACGTCACATAGGCCGGGTAGATCCGGGGATTCCAGCCCGGGGACAACCCCTGCGAAGTCTTCGCTGTCGTACCGGGTCCGATGCCCATGCCCTCCTGAATGGTGAAGTACTGCGAGTCACCCGAGGTGCCGTCGGGACCGCCGAACTCGCTGTAGCCCTCCACACCCGGCGTCCGGAACTGCGCCATGGCGCCCGGGTGCTCGGCGTCCTTAGCGGACTGCGGGATAGAGCCCTGCGGGAGCTTGTGATCCTGCCAATCGAGGTGGGACTTCTTATCCGGGAAGACGTGGATCTGGACGGCCCACGGGATTCCCGCCGTAGTCCCCGACACTGTGTTGAAGACCAGGCTGTCCAGCGTGCTGGTCGTCGTGCCGGGCACCGTACCTGTCACCGACGCCGAGCAGGTCTTCAGCGCCGGGGCCCCGGGCGACGCAGGACCGCTGTGCCGCCCAATCCATTCGCCTCCGGCCGTCCCACCCGCGTGC
>NZ_JAACYW010000519.1 GCF_015356825.1 Catenulispora rubra
GTGGGGTGGGGTGCGTCCGGGGGGTGAAAACGGGCGCGCCACGCTACCGGTTCTGCGGTTTGGCAGGCCGCGTTGGCTAGATTCCTGCCATCCGCTAGTAAACCGGGAGAAGTCGTGCGCAAGTGCGTGTCAATGGTCGCCGTGGCCTCGGCCACCTTCGGGTTGGCCGCTTGTTCGGCCACCGATCGGGGACGGGAGCCGGCCGCAGCCTCCCAGCCCGTGAGCGCGCCGGCCGCAGCGCACGCGGCCCAGGTGCATGCCGCGCCGGTCGCGGTGGCACCGGCGTCCAATGCCGTCCGGTCGCAGCCTGCCGCTCAGCCGCCGAACCAGCAGGCGGCACCTGGTGTCCGTACCGCCGCCGGCCTCGGTCCCGTCGGTGCCCCGGTGCTCATCCCCTCCAGCACCACCGACGTCGCCCCACAGTCGGCGCACCCGCACACCGCCGCGTCGCGTCCGGCCGCCGCGCCCGCGGCCCCGGCCCTGGTGCCCGCGTCGCCGCGTCCGGCCCCGCCTCCACCGTCGGCGCAGGACCCGCGCGCTCAGGACCCGAACCTCGCCTACGACGCGACCGCCTCGGCGACGGCGCAGATCGTGGAGGCCGTGGCCGCCGCGCGCATGGACGGCAAGGCGGTGCTGCTCGACTTCGGGGCCAGCTGGTGCACCGCGTGCCGGGCGCTGGACAAGGCGATGCACACGCCGAAGGCTCAGGCCGTCCTCGCGCAGTACTACCACGTCGTGCACATCGACCTGGGCAACTCCGACCCGCAGCGCATGGCGCTGGCGACGCAGTATGACGCGCCGGGGAGCTTCGGAATGCCGCTGCTGGTTGTGTTGAACTCGGACGGGACCGTTCGCGCCGACTCGGCGCACGTCGGGCAGCCGAAGTACGACGAGGCGGGCGTGGCGGCTTGGCTGAATCAGTGGGCGCGATGAAGGCGTCCAGTGTTCTGACGCTCACCGCGCTGTCCGGGGTGCCCGTTCTGGCCGCGCTCGCGTTTGCTGCGACCGTGCATCGGCATGCCGCTGACGTCGGGTTCACCGACCAGGGGGTCAATGTGGCGATGCATTTGTCGGCGGACGGTACGAAGTTGCTCACTACCTTCACGCCGGAGCGCCCCGGTTTTCATCTTTACAGCGTGGGGCTGCCTGCTGACGGCATCCAGGGTCTGGGGCGTCCGACGCGTGTGGAGGTCGTCGGGGCGCTGCGTAGTCGGGGTCCGCTGATTGCCGAGTCGCCGGTGCGGATGCTGTCGATGCAGGGTACTGATGTGACTTTCCCGGTGTACCCCGACGGCCCGGTGACTACTGAACTGCCGGTGGACGTGGACTCGCATGGCACGGCGCAGGTGCTGGTCAGCTATGCCGCGTGCAGTGCGCAGGAGTGCTTGATGCCGGTGAGTTCGCATCCGGTGCAGTTGACGGCTTCTGCGTTGTCGGCGATGCGGGCGCGGTGAACTCGGTCGGATCGGTCAGCTCGGTCAGCTCGGTCAGCTCGGTGGGTCCGGTGGGTTCGTTCGATGGACTGGCCCCAGTACGTCCCGCCCAGCATCAGTGCCGCTCCCGCGATGGCCGGTGCTGCCAGGTGTTCGCCGCCGAGTGCGACGCCGGCGGCTACGGCCCACACCGGTTCGGTGCCCAGGAGGAGGCTCGCGCGGCTGGCTGAGGTGCGTCGGACGGCCCAGGTCTGGGCGACGAAGGCGAACACGCTGCAGAACACGGCCAGGTACGCCATCTCGGCCCATGCGGTGGTGCTGGCGTGGGCCAGTTTCGGCAGGTCGGCGGCGGCCGGGAGGACGAACAGTGCGGTCCCGACATAGGTCTGGACGACCGTCAGACTCAACGGCCTGATGTCGCCGGCGGCGGTGAGGCGGCCGACGAGCGCGACGTGGCCCGCGCGTACCACTGCGGCGGCGAGCATCAGCAGGTCGCCGAGGCTTGGGGTGTGGAGGCCGCCGCTGCCGCTCATCAGCAGTCCGACGGCGATGACGCAGAGCCCTGATGCGGCGAAGTAGCGCGCCGGGAGGGCGGCGGCGCCGCGCCGGTCGAGGAGGGGGGTGAGGATGATCGTCAGGCTGATGATGAGGCCTGCGTTGGCGGCGGAGGTGTGGGCTACGCCGAAGGTTTCGATGATCAGTACGGCTGCTTGCGTGACGCCGAGGATCGCGCCGGTTCGTAGCTCGGCGCGGTTCGGGCGCAACTGCCGGCGTGCCGCCAACAGGGCCGAGCCGGAGACGGCCGACAGCGCGTAGCGGGCCAGCAGGACCGCCAGGACCGAGGTCGCCGCAGCTGCCGACTTCGCGGCGAGGTAGCTGGAACCCCAGACGAAAGCGACGAGGAGGAGGGTGACGTCGGTGCGGTGGTCGCTGAGGCGAACGGTGTGGTGATCGCTGTGGCGATCGGTGCTGTGATCGGGGCGATTGGCGGCTGGGGAGGTCACGCGGCAATTCTTGGGTTCTGTGCATGGTGTAGTCGAGGACGTCATTCTCAACCAACCATGAAGTTTCTCTATACTGTCGTGCCATGGACGAACGTCAGCTGCGCATCCTGCGGGAACTCGGCGAGTTGGGCAGCGTCGCGGCTGTGGCCGAGGCGTTGCTGGTCACGCCGTCGGCGGTGTCGCAGCAACTGCGGCTTCTGCAGCGCAGCGTGCCGGTGCCGCTGACCGAGCGTTCGGGGCGGCGGCTGGTCCTTACTGCGGCCGGGCAGGCGCTCGCCGATGCGGCGATCGAGGTTGAGGCGGCGCTGGCTCGGGCTCGTCAGGTGGTGGACGAGTTCGTGGCCGAGCCGAGCGGGAAGGTTTCGGTCGCGGCGTTTCACAGTGCGGCGTTGGTGTTCTTCCCGAAGCTGTTGCGGGCGCTCGCCGAGCCGGGATCGCCGCGTCTGGCGTTGGCCGACCAGGACGTCGCGCAGGAGCAGTTCCCCAAGCTGACCCGCGATTACGACCTCGTGCTGGCGCATCGGTTCGATCACGCGCCGCCGTGGCCGCGCACGGTCACGGTCACGCCGCTGCTGCACGAGCCGCTGGACATCGCGCTGCCGGTCGGGCACCGGCTGGCGGCGAAGGCGCGGCTGACGCCGAGTGACGTGGCCGGCGAGCCGTGGGTGTCGGTGCACGACGGGTTCCCGGTGCTGCCGCTGGTCGAGGCGATCGGGACGGCTGCGGGGCGCAGGCCGGAGCTGGTGCATCGGGTGAACGAGTTCAGCGTCGTGGCGGAGCTGGTCGCGGCGGGTGGGGGCGTCATCGCGCTGCTGCCGCGCTGGACGACGCGGGCGCATCCGGGCGTGGTGCTGCGGCCGCTGTCGGGGGTGCGGGCTCGGCGGCATATTGATGTGTTGCAGCGGCCTGAGGCTTCGGTGCGGCGGGCGGTGCAGGTG
>NZ_JAACYW010000052.1 GCF_015356825.1 Catenulispora rubra
GCTGTGGGGCGGCGGGGTTCTCCGGCGGCGGTGGGCGGCGTTCGCCTACGCGTCCGCCGCACCCGCCGCCGGCACCACTTCCTGAACCCCTTGCCAGGCCTCGAAAACCAGCCCCCGCACGGTCCGCACGCCCGAGGCCAGAGCCCCCTCCAGCACCGCGTTCGCGCCGAGCACCGAGGCCGCCAGTTCGGGGACCAGGGGCGTCATCTTGCCCAGCGTCTCGCGCAGCGGCTCCAGCAGCAGGTCCGCGCTGTCGCCGATGCCGCCGCCGAGCACGACCAGCTCCGGGTCGATGACCGCGGCGATCGAGGCGACGGCGTACGCCAGCCGCTCCGCCTCGCGGCGGACGACCTCCAGCGCGGTCGTGCTGCCGGCGCGGGCGGCCAGGAAGACGTCCTTCGCCGAGCCGACGTCGGCCATGCCGAGTTCCCGCGCTATCGCCACCACCGAGTCGGCGGCCGCGGCGTCCTCCAGCAGGCCGCGGGTGCGGGCGCGGTCCTCGTCGTACGGGCCGTACGGCAGGTAGCCGACCTCGCCGGCGGCGCCGTGCGCGCCGGGGAACAGCTTGCCGTCCACCACGATGCCGGAGCCGAGGCCGGTGCCGATGTGGAGGTAGACGAACAGGCGGCAGTCGCGTCCGGCGCCCGCCGCGTGCTCGCCGAGGGCCGCGAGGTTGGCGTCGTTCAGCAGCTCCAGGGCGGTGCCCAAGGACGCGGCCAGGCGGTCGGTCACCTCGCGGCGGCCCCAGCCCGGCAGGTTCACCGCGTAGCGCAGCTCGTTGGTCGCGGTGTCGATGACGCCGGGGCTGCCGACCACGGTGTGCAGCACGTGCGACCACTCCACGCCGGCCTCCTCGGCGGCGCTCCGGGCCTGCTCCACGATGGCGTCGACGATGCCGTCGGCGTCGGCGGCGGTGTTCGGGCGGTCGGTGCGGCCGACCACGGTGCCGTCCAGATCGGCCACGCCGACCCGGATCCAGCTGCGGCCGACGTCCACGCCGATGGCGTAGCCGGCGGTCGGGTCGGCCTCGTAGAGGACCGGCGAGCGCCCGCGCCCGGCGACCGCCTGCTTGCCGATCTCGCGGACCAGGCCGCCGTGCTCCAGCCGGCCCAGCGCGGTGGACACCGTGGGCTTGGACAGCCCGGTCAGCCGGGCCAGCTCCGCGCGGGAGGTGGCGCCGTCGGCGCGCAGGCGGTCGAGCAGGAGCCGCTCGTTGTTCGTGCGCAGAACGCTGCGGTTCCAGGCGGACTCCACGTCTGGCGGGCTCCTTCTTCGCGTCGGGCTTCGGGGTCGTTCTCGGGTCGGTCTCTCGGGTCGGGCTCTGGCGTCGGGCTATCGGGTCGGGCTGTGGCGTCGGGCTATGGGGTCGGGATCCGAGGTCGGCTCAGGCGAACCCGAGTCGACATTAGTCCCCTCATCCCCTGTCAGTGTCCGCCGCTACCTTCGGACCATGACCTCCACCGCCCAAATATACGGGTATGTCCGCCCGTCCAGCCTGACCTCGTCGGGCTTGCTGGACCTGCAGACGTCCGGCGGTACCACCACCGCGGGTCCCAGCGCGCACCCGCGCTTCTTCTCCGGCTTCCTCGGCGAGGCCGAGCCCGCCGCCGCCGCGCTGCTCGGTGTGGCCAACATCGCGCAGGCCCGCTACTGGCGCCCGAATCTGGCCGCGCTGCGTGATCCGGTGGTCACGTGCAACGGCGACCGGCTCCGCTTCGAGTCGTTCTCCGGCTGCTGCGGCGTCTACGCCCGGCTGGACGTCCTCGACGAGGGCATGGACGGCCTGGCTCTGGACCGGGGCACCACCAACGTCGACGTCAACAACGACCTGCGGCTGGCGCTGACCCGGGTCCGCGGCGGCGACCCGCTCAAGCTCGAGGTCGGCCCTGAGGGGCTCGAGGCCACGACCTTCGACGGCACCGTGGTGGAGCGCAAGGTCCCGCTGCCGGCGCGCTGGCTGCGCGGGTTCGCGGAGGTGCAGGCCGTCACCTCCGGGTACGACCTGCGTGCCGAACTCGGCGCGGCCGACGCGGCCCGGTTCCTGCGCGGGCTGCCGAACGCGCCGCGCGGCGTGCTGTGGCTGGTCCCGGCGGGCCGCACGCTGCGGCTGGCAGCCTCGCCCGGCCCCGGCGCGATCTGCGTCGCCGGGCCGCAGCGTCTCAAGGAACTGCTTCCGCTGCTGCGCTTCGGCGGCAAGCTGCGCGTCTACGGGCCGAACGCGGCGCGCGGTGCGAATCCGGTGGCCTCGGTCTGGCAGCTGGACCTGCCGGGGATGCGGCTGGTGCTGACGCTTTCGCCGGAGGTCACCCGGGGGTTCTCCGGGGAGGGCGCGGTGTTGTCGGCGCTGGCCGGTGACGACGTGATCGACGACGCCGAGGCGGTCGCCGCGCTGCTGGCGTTCGACGCGCGGATCGAGCCGGACATGCTGGCCGAGCGCGCCGGACTCCTGGTGGGGCGGGTGCGTGCGGCACTGACGCAGCTGGGGACGGCCGGGCGGGTCGGGTACGACCACGCGGACGCGGCGTATTTCCATCGCGAGCTGCCTTATGACGCCGAGCGTGCGGCGAAGCAGAACCCGCGGCTGCGTGCGGCTCGGGACTTGCTGGACGCCGGCGCGGTGAGCTGGGACGGGGATATCGCGACGGTGCGGGTCGAGGAGCATGTGCAGCGGGTGCGGTTGGCGGGTGATGGTGCGTTGTCGTGCACGTGTCTTTGGTACGCGAAGTATCAGGGCGGGCGCGGGCCGTGTAAGCACATCCTGGCGGCGGATGCGTATCGGCGTGGTGAACGGGGGCTGACGGACAGCGGGGATGCGGATACGGGCTCGGGCTCGGATGACGATGTGGCGGTGGCGGCGCGATGATCTGGAGGAGAGCTGCTGCGAAAGGTGCGGCTGAGGCGGCTGAGGCGGTCGGCGCGCCGGAAGTCGCTGCGGCTGGTGCGGCTGCCGGCTCGGCGTCGGTTTCGGCCTCGTCCTCGGCGTCGGCTTCGGTGTCGGCATCGATCCCCGACTTCACCTCGCGGTTGGCCAGCGGCGACGCTGCCTCGGTCGCGGACTTCTTCCAGGGCATGTCGGAGAAGGACCGCCGCACCTTCGGCAAACCGCTGAGGGAGTTTCTGCGGACGGTGCGCTGGGGCTCCTCCACGGATGATGAAGACTGGCGCACCTTCATGGAGCGCAGGAACCATGCCGAGCGGACCGTGATCCCGGCGGCGTTGGCGGTCTTCGCCAGCGCGTCCGCGACGGCGAAGTTTCTGCGTGGCGTGCAGCGCACGGACCTTTTCCACCCCCGTGAGACCGATGCCGTCCGGCAGGTTCTGACCGAGCGTTCTCCGGCCTGGCTGACCGAGCTGCCCGCTGCTCTGCTTGCCGAGCTTGAGCCGGAGCGTGCCTATCAGCTGGTGCAGGTGGTCGCGGCGGTTGCCGGGGTGGAGCTGGAGGCGACGCCCGACTTCGTGCGGGCCTGGGGTTCCGACTACACCTGGGGCAGGAACGGCGAGCAGCTCAAGGCGGAGATCTTGGCGGATCCGCGCCTCGGCGAGTTGCTGCCGCTCCTGTTCGACGATGACGAGAACGACCAAATGTTCAAGCCGCGGGCCGCCTTCCGCGTCGCGGCCGTCACGGCGGTGCAGCGGGCGCAGGTGCCTCGCGCCGCGGTGCTGGACGGCAGTCTGCGGCGACTGCTGCGCGGTGGGCGGCCGGGGGCGTTGCAGGACCACCTGGCGTTCTGGAACGGACTGGAGGCCACCGACGACGAGGTCGTCGAGCGGGTGTCGAGCTGTATCAGTCTGCTGTCTTCGCAGAGCGGGACGGTCGCGCGGACGTTCCTGGCGGCCTTGAGGAAGGCTTCCGACGTCGGGCTGCTCGATGTCGAGCTCGCTGTCGAGGCGGCGTCGATCGCGGTGACGCGGTCGGAGAAGAACGTGGTCAAGACGACGCTGAGCTGGCTGGATACGTTGCTCGTGGCGCATCCGGATCGGGCCGGGCAGCTGGTGGACGCGGTCGGGACGGCGTTCGGTGCGCAGGCTGCGGATCTGCAGGAGCGTGCGGTGAAGCTGGCGGGGAAGCATGCGAAGAAGTCGGGGGAGGACGAGCGCGGGCGACTGGTCGCCGAGGCGCAGGTCTACCTCGCTCCGGACTTGGTCGCGACGCTGGCCGGGCTGCTCGGGGTTTCGCAGGACTCGTCGACGGACAATGCCGGGGATATCGCTGGCGTCGGCTATCCCGGCTATCCCGGCCATCCCGGCTATCCGGAGGTCGCGCCGTATGTGCCGCGTCCGCTGCTGCCGCCGATCGGTTCGCCGGCCGAGCTGGCCGAGGTGGTCGCGTCGTTGATGCACGCCGATCCGGTCGAGGCGATGGTCTTCGAGCGGGTGCTGGAGGCGGTCGTGGAGTTCGAGCGGACGGATTCCGCGGGGCTGCGGGAGGCGCTGGCGCCGATCGTCGAGCGGTGGTCTTCGGCTTCGGGGCAGGTCGGGACGTCGGGCATGGGGGCGCTGACTCCGCGCAGCGCCCTGTGCATGGTGGTTGCGGCGGGTGCCCGCGCGGGGGAGGAGGCGCGGCGGCATCCGCACCGGGCGTCGGTGAAGCAGCTGTGGTCGCGGGCGCGGAAGTCGAGCCGGGGCTGGTACCGCCGCAGGCGGACGACGCCCGCCGACTTCCTGACGCTGCGCGCCGCCGAGATCCACGCGGCGCTGGGGATGGCGGAGATGCCGCCGCTGGTGTCGATGCCGACGTCGCCGACCGGCGCGATCGAGCCGGAGGTGCTGGCGGCGCGGCTGCGGCAGTGCGAGGCGCGGGGGTGGGTGCCGCTGGAGGCGGACTTCCACCAGGCGCTGCTGCGGCTGCCGGCCGACTGCGGGGGGGTGGATGTCAGTGGGCTGACGTCGAAGGCGGGGCGGCGCTTCGCGGCCTGGGTGGCGGGGGAGCGGGTCGTGCTGCCGCCCGCCTCGCTGCCGGAACCGGCGGCGCGGGAAGCGGTCCGCAACCTCCCCGACGCCGAGCTCGCGCGCCGGGTCGCGCAGGGCCACGCCGTCGCGCCGGAGACCCTGCTGGACCTGGCGCCGGGCGTCTGGCGCGAGCCGGAGCGCTGCTGGAACGAGTCGGACTGGACGACGTGCTGGCCCGCGATAATCCCCTCGCGCCCCGACCTGTCCGCGCTGGCGATGCTCGGCGGCGTCGACTGGGGCACGGCCCCGCCGTCGCCGGAGTCGGCGGTGGTCCTCGCCGAGCAGGACGGGCCACAGGACGGCACGCACAAGGTGATCGCCTACCGCCTCGTCAGCGACGACGTGCGCCTGCGCGCCTCGGGCGTAGACGCGGCCCTGGTACTGGCATCGCGCAAGCTGCTGGACCCTGCGGCGCTGGGCCCGGCGCTGGCAGCGGAGCTGCGGGCGTTCCCGGCCTCCGGCGTGCGCCGCGCGGTCCCGGCACTGCGGGACTTGGCGAACGGCGGCGCGCCGGCGGAGGCGTGGGAGGCGATAGCGCTGATCCTGCCGCAGGTGCTGCCACCGGCGGTGCCGAAGACCCTTTCGGGCACGGCGGACCTGCTGGCACTGGCGACGGAGCTGGCCGGCGCGCTGCCGGCGGCGCGGACGCCGATCGCCGAGGTGACGGCGCTGGCGCAGAAGAAGAGCGGCGGCGCGGTGGGGAATGCGGCGCGGCGGTTGGAGGCAGTGCTGCGGGCGGGGTGAGAGGAGGGTGGTTGGGGCGAGCTGGCGCGGTCGGCGGGGGCTTTCGCGCGGAGCGGCTGCGGCTGGCCGGTGCGGTCCGGTGCGCCCAATAAGTGCTCTGTGTTCGGGAACCGGCGGCGCACCGATCGCGTCCAAGTCGCATGGAGATGCGCAAGTACTTGTGTGCTGTCGCGCTGATCATCAGTGTGGCGGGGTGTACCAGCTCCACGAAGGCTGGTGGGGGTGCTGGGCCGTTGTTGCCGCCTGCGGGGGTGGTGACGCGGGTGGCGGAGATCAGTTACTCCGGTGGGTTCGTGGTCCGGAGTGCGTTGGCGGCGCCAGCGGTTGTCGTCTACTCCGACGGAAGTGTTGTCTTCAACGCACAGAAGCGCCTCACTCTTACGCCGGGTGCGCTCGACTACCTCGTTCAGGGGGTGCAGCAGGATCTCAAGGGGCAGTCGTCCAGCAAGGTCCTGGTGCCGAAGAGCGGCCATGCGATTCCTGATGGCGCGATCACGGTCCTCGGCGTCTACCAGCCCGGCGGGGCGTATCAGACCGTGCGTGCGCTCGTGCTCAACGCCAGTACCGAGTCGGAGTATCCCGCGCCGGTGGCCGACGCCTTCGCCAAGCTCCAGGCGCTCACCTCCGACGCCACCACGCCCTACACCGCCACCAAGGTGCGCTACGAGATGCAGTGCCCGCCGGATGCGAACGGGCCCGTGCAGCCGTGGCCCGCGGGGCTGCCGCAGCCGGGGGTGGCCGACTGTACGGAGGTGCACTCGACCGATGGTGCTGCCGCTACCGCCGTGCGAGCTGCGTGTACTGGCGTAGACACGCCGTCCGGAAAGCCGCAGCCGGCTGCGACCGTGTACCGGTCGGACAAGGGTCCGCGAATCTGCCGGTGGCGTTACGCGTTGCCGGACGAGACGTCTTGAGCCGCAGCCCGCAGCGGCTCGCTCACCCAGCCGGCGACCAGAATCAGGCCACTGTCACGATGCACCGCGTAGTATGCGAAAGGCCGGTCGAACGCGACCGCCACGTGCCGCAGCTGGTACCGCTGCCTGGGCATCGCGGCACCGAACATGCCGATCGCCGTCACCGCCGCCGCCCGGAAACCGGTCGCGCTGAACTCCGCGACGGCGTCCTGCAGCGCCTGGTTCACGAACAGCGGGTAGTCGCTGACGCCGGGAAAGTGGCCGTGCGAGTCGTCCGTCGCATGCTGAAGCCCGAACAGCGCGGCATGGTCCAGCAGGTCGTGCCGAGCTTCGATCCGGAACGGAACCGTCGTCACCTCCAGGCTGTCCTGCTGCCAGGAGGACTCGACCATCGCCACCCGAACCCCAGGACCGGCATCGCCGACGGGTAGGTCGGAGCCCCTCGTCACCCCATGAAGCGGGGAGCCGACCAAGTTGCTCCCGACCGCCAGCACGTCCGACGGTGAGCCGTCCACCGGCCCCAGGACGAGGTGCACGTCCACGTCCTCGTTGCTCTCGACTCTCAGCGTCGTCACCGGGCCGATCGGGGTGTCGGCGATGCGCAGCAGACTGAGGTCCGGAGTGGTGCGCCGTAGAACGGGGATGCCGCCTTCGGCGTCGGCCCACGGTCCGGTCGATTCGCGGAACGTCTCACGCCACGTGAGAGTCACCAGCAAAGCGCTCGCCAAAACGAGCATCGTGTCCGGCTTCACCTCGATCGGCATCCGAGGAATCAGCCCCTCGGTACGGTCCGAAGCCCACGCGTCCAGCCGCCGCTGGTCGTCACCCGGCACGCCGGTCAACTCGCCGTGCACGTCCGCTGGCAGGCGCCCGAGCCAATCCCGAAACACCTGCACCTCACCACGCGTCCACAGCCCGAGCGCGGTGCGGATCGCAGGCGTGTGCTCGACCACAGCCAGAAGCTCGCGCGCCGCCTGCGAAGCCTCCTCCGCCGGGACGCCGAGCGCCGCAGAAAGCTCCCGCCCCGTCTCCTCATCAGCACCGTCGGCGAGGAAGGCCAGCAGCGGCCAGACCCCGACCGCCGACAGCACCCCCGCATCGGCGCCGACCGTCGCCAGCCAGCGCTTCGTCAGGGCATTGACGTGCCCGACGGCCACTCGCGTCTCCCGTGAAGCGTTCACTCGACCCCCACCCACTCCGGCAGCGCCTCGCACCGCTTCAGCCACTCCTCCGGGATCCCCGCCACGCCGACCCGCGCGGCCACGATACCGCCGACGATCGCGCACGTCGTGTCGATGTCCCCGCCGACGCAGGCGGTGTCCCAGAAGGCGTTCTCGAAGTCGTCCAAGTGCTTGGCGGCGACCCACAGGCAGAACGGAACCGTGTCCGGCGCCGAGATGTAGCGGCCGTTGCCCAGCGACGCGGCGGCGCTGCGCGGGTCGGTCAGCGGCAGCAGCGTCATCGCGGTCCCGATGCCGTCGCGGACCAGGCTCGGCGGCGTGCGCTCGGCGATCTCGTCGAGGAATTCGTAGCCGGTCAGCGTCGTGTCGGCGGCCAGGGCGGCGGCGACGGCGATCGCCACCGCGCCCGCCGAGCCCTCCGGGTGCGTGTGCGTCACCTCCGCGGAGGCCGTCGCCTCGGCGACGACGCGGTCCAGATCGGCGGAGCCGTACCAGGCGCCGAGCGGGGCCACGCGCATCGCGGCGCCGTTGCCCCACGAGCCCTTGCCGTCGAACATGCCCCCGGCCTGCTCGCGCCAGTCGGCGCCCTCCTGCCGGATCAGCCGCAGCATGCGGTTGACGCCGGCGCCGTAGCCGCGGTCGAAGTCGTGGTGCGCGGCGAAGGAGTGGGCCAGCGCGTCCTGGTCGACGTGGCCGCGGTCGCGCAGGACCGCCAGGACCGAGCACGCCATCTCGGTGTCGTCGGTCCAGTACCAGGGGTCCGGCGGGAGGCGGCGGTCGGTGAGGAGGGGCTGGTTCAGGGGAATGAAGTAGCAGGCGCCCACCGCGTCCCCCACGGCCAGGCCGCGGAGCGACGCGACGGCGCGGGGAAGCGAGCGGTCGTCGGTCATGTTTCACTTCTTACCGCATGGCATACCACTAACTCACATCGTTGGGGCCGGGCCGGTCGGCAGTGCTCGCCGAGGGGCCGGCGAGGGATCGGCGAGAGGCCGTCGTGCCGTCCTCAACGCGACCCCGCGGCGGGTCCTGCGGCAGGTCCCGTCGCCGCTCTCAAAAGCCGGTCCACCGTGCGATTACCCACTCGTCTTTGTCGGCGGCGTCTGCGATGATCTCGGTGGGAAGGAAACAAGTGCTCAAGCTCATCACCCCTTACAAGCCGATTCTGGCCATGCCCGGGACCCGGGCCTTGTTCGTCGTCGCCTTCGTGGCGCGGTTGCCGCTGACCGCCAAGGCCATGGCGCTGACCCTGCACGTCGTGCTGGACCAGCACGGCAGTTACGCCGCGGCCGGGCTGGCGAGCATGGTGATGACCATCGGCATGGGCGTCGGGTCGACGCTGCTGGGGCGGATGGTGGACCGGCGCGGGCTCAAGCCGGTGCTGCTGCTGACCGGGGTGTCGGAGGCGACGTACTGGGTGACCGCGCCGTTCCTTTCCTACCCGGTGCTGCTGGCGACCACGTTCGTGCTCGGCGGCGTGCTCGGGGTGCCGGTGTTCTCGGTCATCCGGCAGGCGGTGGCCGCGCGGGTGCCGGACTCGATGCGGCGGCAGGCTTTCGCGCTGGACTCGATGATCGTGGAGCTGGTCTTCATGGTCGGGCCGGCGCTGGCGATCGCGGCGATCACGTCGATGCACACCGCGACCGTGACGATGGCGGCCATCGGAGTGCTGACGGTCGGCTCGGTGGTGACGCTGTGGGTGCTGAACCCGCCGATCGGACACCGGGCGGACGGCGCCAGGGACGGCGCGCCGCCGGAGAAGGTGCCGGTGAGCACGTGGATCCGGCCGGCGTTCGTGCTGGTGCTGGCCACCGGCATGGCGGCGAACCTGGTGCTGGCCGGGACCGACATCTCCATCACCGCGCTGCTGCGGCAGCAGAACGCGGTGAGCATGGCCGGGGTGTGCATCTTCGCGTGGTGCCTGCTGTCGCTGATCGGCGGCTTCTGGCACGGCTCGACCGAGCGGCCGTGGCGGCTGCCGGTGCTGATGCTGCTGCTGGGCGCGGGGACGGTGCCGGTCGGCTTCGTCGGCCAGTTCGGCTGGTGGTGGCTGGCGCTGATCCTGCTGCCGGCCGGCTTCATGTGCGCGCCGACGCTGGCCTCCACGGCCGAGGCGGTCGCCGCCGCGGTGCCGGCCTCGGCGCGCGGGCAGGCGATGGGGTTGCAGGGCTCTGCGATGACCCTCGGGGGTGCGATAGGCGCGCCGCTGGCCGGGACGGTCGTGGACGCCTCGTCGCCGCCGTGGGCGTTCGCCACGACCGGGGCGATCGGGGTGGTGCTGGCCGCGGCGATGCTGGGGTACCAGCGGTTCGCGGGGGTCGGGGTGGAGCGGACGGCTTCGGTGGTGGCGACCATGCCGGTTCCCGCGCAGCCACCGGCTCCTGCGCCGAAGCCGGTGCCGCTGCCGGTGCCCGTGAATGTGAATGCGGGTGCTGCGAGGGACGCCGAGGCCGCAGCCCTGGAGCCGGCGGCCTGCTAGCGCCTAGCCGGAGCCAGCCAGCCAGCCAATCTAGCCAGCCAGCCAGCCAGCTAGCCAGCTAGCCAGCCAGCCGGCAAGCGAAGCGCGCGCTGCGAGTGCGACCAGGCATACCGGGCGCTGCGAGCGCGATCTGGCTGCCGCCGAACATGCTGCGCGCTGCGAGCGCGACCCGGCCGCCGCCCGACATGCTGCGAGCGGCGGCCAGTCGGTGTTTTCGCGCTGCTTAAGCCCGCTTCGGCGTCGTCACCACGACCAACTCGGTCCCGTCCTCCGACAGCGTCAGCTCCGCGGTCAGCGAAGCCAGCTCCCCGAGCCGGTGCAGGTGCGTGCCGCCGCAGGCGATCTCGACCGTCCGCTCCGGCAGCTCGCAGACCCACTGTCGGCGTGCGGTCAGCTCCGGGCCGGGTGTGGCGATGCGCACCGTCGCGTCCTGCGCCAGCCATTCGGCCAGGCGCGCGTTGACCTTCTCGGTCACCTCCGGCAGCGCTTCGCGCAGTCCTTCGGGGTCGAAGCCCTTCTTGCGCAGTGACTTGCCGAGGCGGTAGCGGTCGGTGCTGGCGTCCAGGCCGATGCGGGAGGTGTCCATCGCGATGCTGTCGAAGTCCGGGTGGTTCAGGCCATCGGTGGCGGCTTCCTTGCGCCAGCGGTCGGCCAGGGCCTCGTTCAGGGCCAGCGCCATCAGGTGGCAGCCGGTGTGGGAGGCGGACAGAGCCGCACGGCGTGCCTCGTCCACGCGCAGTTCGACCGATGCGCCCGGGGTCGGCGCCGAACCAGAGCCGTCCACTACATGCACCGCCAGCCACTGCCACGTCTCGTCCCCGCGCCGCACCGGGATGTCGGAGCCGACCGCCAACTCGCCGTCCGGGCCCACGCCGCCGGTGAGGCAGTCCGTCACCACGTGCTCCACTCCGCCGGCGTTCAGGACGCCGGTGTCGCCGGGCTGGTCCGGCCAGCTGTGGTCCAGCGGGTGGAACGGGGTGGTGTCGACGATCACGCCGACGCCCTCCGCCAGCGGCTGCACGGCCAGGACGGTCGCGCTCCCGGACGTCGCGCCGGCGGGGAAGGTGACGAGGGTGGTGTTCAGCTCTGCCATGGCGCCATCGTCTCATCGGCCGCGCGGCGGGGGAGAATAGGCGCATGCGAGCGGTGGTCCAGAGGGTGAGCGAGGCGTCGGTGACCGTGGCCGGCGAGGTCGTCGGCGCGATCGAGGGGCCCGGCCTGGCCGTGCTGGTCGGCGTCACCCACGACGACACCCCCGCCGAGGCCGTGCGACTGGCCCGCAAACTGTGGAGCCTGCGCCTGTTCGAGGGGCCGGACGGCGAGCCCGGGACCGAGCAGTCCTGCTCCGACTTCGGAGGGCCACTGCTCGTGATCAGCCAGTTCACGCTCTACGGCGACGCGCGCAAGGGCCGACGCCCCACCTGGAGCGCCGCCGCGCCCGGACCCGTGGCTGAGCCGCTGGTCGAGACGGTGGTCGCGGAACTGCGCGGGCTCGGCGCGAAAGTCGAGACCGGCCGCTTCGGCGCGGACATGAAGGTGGCGCTCGTGAACGACGGCCCTTTCACCGTGCTGGTCGAGGTCTGAAGCCCACGGCCGGGCGAGACCGATGTGGCGGCGCCCGGGGGCGCGTAAAGGGCTCGCGCGCCGGCGTATGCGGTGACATAGGGTCGAGCCTGTGACGTCCATCAATGAAATCGCCGAAGACTACGTCGCCCGCTACGTCGAACTGGACCCGCAGTTCGCGACCGACCTCGGAGTCGCGGGACACGACCACGAGCTGACCGACAACTCCCTGGACGGGTTCGCCGAGCGCAACACGCTGACGGCGTCCACCCTCGCGGCGATCCGGGCCCTGGAGCCCGCGGACGAGAACGAGCGCGTGGCCAAGGAGGCCATGGAGGAGCGCCTGGCGCTGGCCGTCGAGAGGTACGAGGCCGGCGACGACACCTCCGAGCTGAACGTCCTCGCCAGCCCCTTCCAGTCGGTGCGCTCGGTGTTCGACCAGATGGGCACCGAGGGCGAGGAGAACCACGCGAACATCGCCAAGCGCCTGGCGGCCGTCCCGGCGGCGCTGGAGCAGCTGAAGGCGACGCTGGCCGACTCCGCGGCCCAGGGCCGCACCTCCGCGCGCCGCCAGGTGCTGGCCTGCGCGAAGCAGGCGAAGGACTGGAACGGCGAGCTCGGCGGCGGCAGCTTCTGGACCGGCCTGGTCGAGCGCACCGGCGCCACCGGCGCGGTCCGCGGCGACCTGGACCGCGGCGCCGAGGCGGCCGCAGCCGCCACCGCCGACTTCGGCCGCTTCCTCACCGAGCAGCTGCTGGCCTCCGCCCCGGAGAAGGACGCGGTCGGCCGCGAGCGCTACCAGCGCGCCTCCCGCGAGTTCCTCGGTGACGTCATCGACCTGGAGGACTCCTACCGCTGGGGCCTGGACGAGGTGGCCCGGCTGCGCGCGGAGATGAACGAGACCGCCGCGCGCATCGTGCCCGGCGGCTCGCTGAAGGACGCGCTGGCCGCTCTGGACGCCGACCCCGACCGGAAGATCACCGGCGCGGACAACTTCCGCGCCTGGATGCAGGAGAAGTCCGACGCCGCCGTCGAGGCGCTGGCCGACGTCCACTTCGACATCCCCGAGCCGGTGCGCCGCCTGGAGTGCATGATCGCCCCGACCCACGACGGCGTCATGTACTACACGCCGCCGTCGGAGGACTTCGCGCGCCCGGGCCGCATGTGGTGGTCGGTGCCCGAGGGCCAGACCGAGTTCTCGACGTGGCGCGAGACCACGACGGTCTACCACGAGGGCGTCCCCGGGCATCACCTGCAGCTGGCGCAGACCGCCTACCGCAAGGACCTGCTGAACCGCTGGCAGCGCTCGATGTGCTGGGTCTCCGGCCACGGCGAGGGCTGGGCGCTGTACGCCGAGCGGCTGATGGACGACCTCGGCTACCTGTCCGACCCGGCCGACAAGCTGGGGATGCTCGACGGCCAGATGATGCGCGCCGTGCGCGTGGTCGTGGACCTGGGCATGCACCTGGAGTTCGAGATCCCGGCCGGCACCGACTTCGGCAACGGCGTGGACCACGGCGGCCGGCGCTGGACGCCGGAGCTCGGGTGGGAGTACATGACGACGAACGTCAACACCACCGAGGCGCAGCTCGCCTTCGAGCTGGACCGCTACCTCGGCTGGCCGGGGCAGGCGCCGGCGTACAAGATCGGCGAGCGGATCTGGCTCCAGTCGCGTGACGACGCCAAGGCTCGCAAGGGCGGCGACTTCGATCTGAAGGCGTTCCACCGGCAGGCCCTCGACCTCGGGTCGATCGGGCTCAAGCCGCTGCGCGAGGCGCTCGAGCGGCTGTAGGCACGGCGCGTTTATCAAGGGACGAATACGCCCCCGGTCCTCGTCGGCCGGGGGCGTTCGGTGTCCCATCTGTCTCAGAGCCCGGACCCCGCGAGGGCCGGGCTCTTTTTCTTCGCGCAGTACTGTGCAATGTGTAGTACCGTGGTCCGCACAGGAGGGGCGATGGATTCCACACAATTGCTCAAAGGCGTCCTGGACTCCGCGGTCCTCGCGGTCCTGGTCGATGAGGACGGCTACGGCTACGACATCGTGCGCAGGCTGCGCGTCGCAGGGTTCGAGGACATCGGCGACGCGTCCGTCTACGGCACGCTGCGGCGGCTGTACGCCAACGGTTATCTGACGAGCTACGTGGTGCCCTCCGAATCGGGGCCGCACCGGAAGTACTACGGGGTCAACGCCAGTGGGCGGGCGCAGCTGAAGGAGTCCGCCGCGACGTGGCGGGTGTTCGCCGGGTCCATGGACCGGCTGCTCGGAGCGGAGAGGGGAGATCGGGCATGAGTTCCCAGGGGTTCGAGGGCATGGACGGCGACGGCCTCGGCGGCCTCGGTGGCGCCGACGGTCCTGGCGGTGGTACCGGCGCGAGCGGCGACGAGGTCGCCGGCTACGCGGCCGAGGTGCGGGCGCTGTTCACCGATCTGTCGGCCGACGAGAGCGCCGACCTCCTGGAGGATCTGGAGGACCACCTGCGGGAGGTCGCGGCCGAGGACGCCGGGAGCCTGCGGGAGCGGCTCGGTGCGCCGGCGGCGTATGCCAGGGAGCTGCGACAGGCGGCCGGGTTGCCGGGGCCGGGGGAGGGGAGCGGCTCGGGCGCTTCGGCCGCGGGTTCGCGGCCGCGGCGCACGCTGCGGTCGAGGCTGCGGTCGCGGGCGCGGCAGGCGATGGCGGACGCGGAGCAGCGTGCGCGCGGCTACCGGGCGGGGCGCGAGGTGCTGGACTTCCTGCCCTCGCTGCGCCCCGCGTGGTGGGTGCTGCGCGCGTGGGTGGCCGTGCGGATTCTGGAGGTGATGACGACGTCGGTGGGTCCCTGGCGCGGTTTCGCGCTCATCCCGCAGGTCGGGAACAGCACGTTCACCGGGTTCGTCGCGTTGCTGATCGCGGTCCCGGCGTCGGTCTACGCGGCCCGCCGGACGGTCCCCGACGGCTGGCGGCGGCGGGCCATGGGGGCCGGGGAGGGCATCCTGGTCCTGTTCACGGTCGGTATGGCGTTGTCGGCGATCGGCGACCAGGGCGACTACGGCGACACGGCCTCGGGCGTATCCTTCAGCCAGCAGTCGGAGTCCGGGCTGATCGAGAACGGCAAGCCGGTCTCGAACCTGTACGTCTACGACCAGAGCGGCAAGCAGCTCAACGGCGTCTACGTCTACGACCAGGACGGCATGCCGGTGACCGCGTCGCTGTTCACGGGGAACTCGTACGTCGACAACGACGCCTGGCTGGACGGGAACGGATCGGTGATCACGAACCTGTTCCCCCGGCAGTTGCTGCAACCGCAGTGGAGCAGCGCCGACGACGCCATGCGCTTCATGGCGGTCCCGCCGCCGATGGTGAGTGTTCCGCAGGGCGTGCACCGGCAGCCGGGGCTGGACGATCCCACGACCTCAACTTCCGCAAGTCCGTCGGTGTCGGCGACTCCTGGCGCCACCGGAGCGCAGACGACGTCCGCGCTCCCGACGACCCCGACACCCAGTGGTACGAAGGGCTAGGACTTCGCGCGGGGCCGCTACCGTGGGGCCATGGTCAGTTTGTGGCGCGAAGCGTCTCCTCAACGGGTGGTGGTGGGAGACGGGCGGGCTAAAACGGGCCCCTCGCGCGTCCTCGTGGTCGACGACAGCGATACCGTCAGGACCCTGATCCGCATCAACCTGGAGCTGGAGGGCTTCGAGGTGCAGGAGGCGGAGTCGGGCGCGCGGTGCCTGGAACTGGTGCCGGGCACCGACGTGGTCACCCTGGACCTGCTGCTGCCCGACCCCGGGCCCGGCGGCCTGGACGTGCTGCGGCGGCTCAAGTGCGACCCCGCGCTGGGCCGTCCGCGCGTGGTGGTGGTGACGGCCGCGGCGCTGCCGGAGGACCGGCGGCGCGGGGAGTCGGCCGGCGCGGACGCCTACATCACCAAGCCCTTCGAACCGGTGGACCTGGTGGACGCGGTGCGGGCGCTCGCCCTGCCCGGCGGTACCTGACTCCGCGGCACATGACCCGGCGACACCTGACCCGGCGGCACCCGACCGGCTGGACCTGATCAAGCGGCTGACACCGCGGTGGCGCCGAAACTCCCGCGGGGCGTCCCGGCGCGTCCCGTAATCTAGGACGGGTGACTCCCGAGCAGCTTTCCCAGGCCGTCCTCGACACCGTCAACGCCGCCGTCGCCGACGGCGCGCTGACCCTGACCGCGGTCCCCGGCGTGTGGCCCGCGCAGACCGTGACCGTCGAGCGACCGAAGAACCGCGACCACGGCGACTACGCCACCAACGTCGCCCTCCAGCTGACCAAGGCCGCCGGCATGCCGCCGCGGGCCCTGGCCGAGCTGCTCGCGGAGCGCCTGCGCAAGGTCGAGGGCATCGCCGGCGTCGATGTCGCCGGGCCCGGGTTCCTCAACCTGAAGCTGGTCGCCGGCGCGGCGGGCGAGCTCGCCAAGACCATCGTCGAGCAGGGTGTCGAGTACGGCCGGAGCGAGACCTACGCGGCCCAGATCGTCAACCTGGAGTTCGTCTCGGCCAACCCGACCGGGCCGCTGCACCTGGGCCACACCCGGTGGGCCGCGGTCGGCGACGCGCTGGGCCGGCTGCTGGAGGCGGCCGGCGCAGACGTCACGCGCGAGTTCTATATCAACGACGCCGGCAACCAGATGAACAACTTCGGCATGTCGTTGGCGCTGCGGGCGAACGGCCAGGAGGTGCCGTCGGGGCAGGGACTGTATGAGGGTGCGTACATCAAGGATCTGGCTCAGGCCATCCTGGAGGAGCACCCGGTCCTGACCCAGCTGCCCGAAGACGCGCAGGTCGAGGCCTTCCGCACAGCCGGGTACAAGCTCCAGCTGCGGCTCCAGCAGGAGTCGCTGGAGAAGTTCCGCACGCACTTCGACGTCTGGTTCTCCGAGACGACGCTGCACGACTCCGGCGCGGTCGAGGGCGTCGCCGACCGGCTGGCCGAACAGGGGCACGTCTTCGAGCAGGACGGCGCGATCTGGCTGCGCACCACCGACTTCGGCGACGACAAGGACCGGGTCATCGTCCGCTCCAACGGCGAGCGCACCTATTTCTCCGCGGACTGCGCGTACTACCTGAACAAGCGGGACCGCGGCTACTCGCCGTGCATCTACATGCTCGGCGCCGACCACCACGGCTACGTCGGCCGGCTCAAGGCGATGGCCGCGTGCTCGGGGGACGACCCCGAGCAGGACGTCGAGGTCCTGATCGGCCAGTTCGTGAAGATGGTGAAGGACGGCGAGGAGGTCAAGCTCTCCAAGCGGACCGGGAACATCGTCACGCTGGACGACGTGATCGACCTGATCGGCGTGGACGCGGCGCGGTACGCGCTGGCGCGCTCCAGCGTGGACAACGAGCTGGTGCTGGATGTCGACCTGCTCACGTCGCAGAAGAACGAGAACCCGGTCTTCTACGTCCAGTACGCGCACTCGCGGATGGCCTCGGTCAAGCGGAACGCGGGCGAGTTGGGCTTCGACAAGGGCACCGCGGAAGACTTCAAGCCGGAACTGCTCTCGCATCCGCGTGAGGAGGAACTGCTCGCGGCGCTTGCGGAGTTCCCCCGGGTCGTGGCCCAGGCCGCCGGGCTGCGTGCGGTGCACAAGGTCGCGCACTACTTGGAGGACCTGGCCGGCAAGTACCACGGCTGGCAGTCCGAGAAGAAGGACTGTCGCATCCTCCCGCTCGGCGGCGAGGCGCCGACCGATCTGAACCGCGCGCGGCTGTGGCTCGTCGAGGCCACCCAGACCGTCCTGCGCAACGGCCTGGACCTGCTCGGTGTCTCGGCACCTGAGCGCATGTGACAAATCGGACCTGAAGTAGAGGACACTCTCGGTCCATGAGCAGAAGCGCGCATCCCGCCGGGCCCCGGTACGCCGACGTCCTGCCCGAGGGCGGCCACGGCGCCGCCCCGGCGGACCTCAACCGGCTGGACCGGAAGATCTGGCCCGGCGGGGTCGCGCGCGATGCCGACTCCGGAGCGCTGACCTTCGCCGGCGCCGACGTCCGCGAGCTGGCTCGCGAGTTCGGCACGCCAGCGTACCTGGTCGACGAGGAAGACTGGCGCAGCCGGGCCCGCGAGTGGGTCGAGGCGTTCGGCGCGGACGCGGACGTCTTCTACGCGGGCAAGTCCTTCCTGTCTGTCGCGATCGCCAAGTGGGCCGCCGACGAGGGGCTGCACCTGGACGTCTGCTCCGGCGGCGAACTCGCGGTCGCCCTGCGCGCCGGCTTCCCGACGCACCGCCTCGGCTTCCACGGCAACAACAAGTCCGTCGCCGAGCTGGAGCGCGCGGTCGACGCCGGGGTCGGCCGGATCATCGTCGACTCGCACGACGAGATAGAGCGGCTGGCCGCCATCGCCGCGGACCGCGGCGTCCGGCAGCGCGTCATGGTGCGCGTGACCGCCGGCGTCGAGGCGCACACCCACGAGTTCATCGCCACCGCGCACGAGGACCAGAAGTTCGGCTTCTCGCTGGCCGGCGGCGCGGCGGCCGAGGCCGTGGCGCGCATCCTGAAGCACGCCGACCACCTGGAGCTGACCGGTCTGCACTCGCACATCGGCAGCCAGATCTTCGACACCGCCGGGTTCGAGGTCGCCGCGCACCGGCTCACCGAGGCGCTGGCCGCCATCAAGCGGGAGCACGGCATCGAGCTGCCCGAGCTGGACCTCGGCGGCGGCCTGGGCATCGCCTACACCGAGGCCGACGACCCGGCGCCGGTCGCCGAGATCGCGCGGCGGCTCAAGGAGATCGTGGCGCGCGAGTGCGACGCCGCGGGGCTCGCGCACCCCCGGCTGTCCGTCGAGCCCGGCCGCGCCATCGCCGGCCCGCCCGGGATCACGCTCTACGAAGTCGGCACGGTCAAGCCGCTGCCCGGGCTGCGGACGTACGTCTCGGTGGACGGCGGAATGTCCGACAACATCCGCACCGCGCTCTACGACGCCGAGTACACGGTCGCGCTGGTCAACCGGGCCAGCCGCGCCGAGGCGGCGCTGACCCGCGTGGTCGGCAAGCACTGCGAGTCCGGCGACATCGTCGTGCGCGACGCCTGGCTGCCCGGCGACACCGCCCCCGGCGACCTGCTCGCGATCGCCGCGACCGGCGCCTACTGCCGGTCGATGGCCAGCAACTACAACCACGTGCTGAAGCCGCCGGTGATCGCGGTGAAGGACGGTGCGGCGCGCGTCATCGTGCGCCGTGAGACCGAGGACGACCTCCTGAGCCTGGACCTGGGCTGACGACCGTCCGCCGGTCCCACATCCCGGACGACGGGTTGTCGAGGGATGGGATTCGGCAAGACTGGCAGGACTGACTGTGCCGTGCCTGTGACGTACGACCGGACGCGCACGAGCACCGACCGAGGCGATGGGGTTTTGCGATGCGTACTGAGCCGCTGAAGGTGGCACTGCTGGGCTGTGGAGTAGTCGGCTCGGAAGTCGCGCGCCTGATGACGGCCAACGCCGCCGACCTGGCCGCCCGGGTCGGCGCGCCGCTGGAGCTGGTGGGGATCGCGGTGCGCCGCCCGAACCGGCAGCGCGAGGTGCCCGGGGTCGACCCGAAACTGTTCACCACGGACGCCGAGGCGCTGGTCAAACGGGACGACGTGGACCTGGTCATCGAGGTCATCGGCGGGATCGAGCCGTCCCGGGCGCTGATCCTGGCCGCGCTGGAGTCGGGGAAGTCCGTGGTCTCGGCGAACAAGGCGCTGCTCGCCGAGGACGGCTCGACGCTGTACCAGGCTGCTGAGAAACACGGTGTGGACCTGTACTACGAGGCCGCGGTGGCCGGCGCGATCCCGCTGGTCCGGCCGCTGCGCGAGTCGCTGGTCGGGGACCGGGTGCACCGGGTGCTGGGCATCGTGAACGGCACCACCAACTTCATCCTGGACCGCATGGACACCACCGGCGCCGGCTTCGCCGAGGCGCTGGAGGAGGCCACCGCGCTGGGTTACGCCGAGGCCGACCCGACCGCCGACGTCGAGGGCTTCGACGCCGCCGCCAAGGCCGCGATCCTGGCCGGTCTCGCTTTCCACACCCGCGTCACCGCCTCCGACGTGCACCGCGAGGGCATCACCGAGGTCACCTCCGCCGACATCGCCTCGGCCCGGGCGATGAACTCGGTGGTGAAGCTGCTGGCGATCTGCGAGGTGGACGCGGAGGCCGGCAAGGTCTCGGCGCGGGTGCACCCGGCGATGATCCCGCGCAGCCATCCGCTGGCCGGGGTGCGCGAGGCGTACAACGCGGTGTTCATCGAGTCCGAGGCGGCCGGCCAGCTGATGTTCTACGGGCCCGGCGCCGGCGGGGCCCCGACCGCGTCGGCGGTGCTCGGCGACCTGGTGGCGATCGCGCGGAACAAGGTGACCGGATCGCGCGGGCCCGGGGAGTCGGCGTACGCCGGGCTCACGGTCCGGCCGGTCGGCGAGGCGCGGACCCGCTACCACATCAGCCTCGACGTGGACGACAAGCCGGGCGTCCTGTCGGCGGTGGCCGGTATCTTCGCAGAACAGGACGTATCGATCGCCACCGTGCGGCAGTCCGGCCGCGGGCTGGACGCGCAGCTGGTGATCGTGACGCACCTGGCCCCGGACGCGGCCCTGACCGCGACCGTGGCCCGGCTGCGGGCGCTCGACTTCGTGCGTGACGTGTCCAGCGTCATGCGCGTGGAATCCGATTGATCCCTCCCCGTGAAACAGAGGAGCTGGCGGACATGGTTTGGCGAGGCGTCATCGAGGAGTACCGACAGTGGCTGCCGGTCGACGCCGGCACGCCCGTCATCACGCTGGGCGAGGGCGGCACGCCGCTGCTGCCGGCCCCGCGCCTGTCCGCGCTCACCGGCTGCGAGGTGTTCGTCAAGGTCGAGGGCATGAACCCGACCGGTTCGTTCAAGGACCGCGGCATGACCACCGCGATCTCGCTGGCCAAGCAGGCCGGGGCCGAGGCCGTGGTGTGCGCCTCGACCGGCAACACCAGCTCCTCGGCCGCCGCCTACGCGGTGCGCGGCGGGCTCAAGCCGGTGGTGCTGGTGCCGGCCGGGAAGATCGCGCTGGGCAAGCTGGCCCAGGCGCTGGCGCACGGCGCGACCCAGCTGCCGGTCGAGGGCAACTTCGACGACTGCCTCCGGCTGGCCCGCGAACTGGCCGCCAAGTACCCGGTCGCGCTGGTGAACTCGGTGAACCCGGTCCGGCTGCAGGGCCAGAAGACCGCGGCGTTCGAGATCGTCGACGTGCTCGGCGACGCCCCGGACATCCACGCGCTGCCGGTCGGCAACGCCGGGAATATCTCCGCCTACTGGCTCGGTTATCAGGAGTACGCGAAGGAAGGTCAGGCTTCGCGCACTCCCCGGATGTTCGGCTTCCAGGCCGCCGGCGCCGCTCCGCTCGTGCACGGCGCGCCGGTCGAGTTCCCGGACACCATCGCCACCGCCATCCGCATCGGCAACCCCGCGTCCTGGGACCTGGCGGTCGCCGCGCGCGAGGACTCCACCGGCGTCATCGAAGCGGTGACCGACGAGGAGATCCTGGCCGCGCACCGCGTGCTGTCCGCCGAGGAAGGCGTCTTCGTCGAACCGGCTTCGGCCGCCGGCGTCGCCGGAATCCTCAAGATGGCACATGAGGGTCGGCTCGAGGCCGGCAAGCGGATCGTCGTCACGGTCACCGGACACGGCCTGAAGGACCCGGAGTGGGCGGTCAAGGCCGCCCCGCCGCTGCCCGAGGCGGTGCCCGCCGACGTGACGGCGGTGGCCGAGGCTCTCAGCCTCGCCTAAGGAAGGTTCTGATACAGCTGAGCCATCAAAGCCTCAGCACGAACGGAGCACAATGCCGAGCCCTGTCTTCCGAGCCGCCCCGGTGCGCGTCCGCGTGCCGGCCACCAGCGCGAACCTCGGACCCGGCTTCGACTCCCTGGGCCTGGCGCTCGGGCTGTACGACGAGGTGATGGTCCGGATAGCCGATGCCGGGCTGCGGGTGGACGTCGCGGGGGAGGGCGCCGACACCGTCGCCCGCGACGAGGGCCACCTCGTGGTGCGCGCCATGCGCGCGGCGTTCGACCGGCTCGGGGCCCGCCCGCCGGGTCTGGAGCTGGTCTGCGCCAACCGGATCCCGCACGCCCGGGGCCTGGGCTCCTCGGCGGCGGCGATCTGCGCCGGCATCGTCGCCGCGCGCGCCCTGACCGTCGGGGCGACGCTGTCCGACGAGGAGGTGCTCCAGCTGGCCACCGAGCTGGAGGGGCACCCCGACAACGTGGCGGCCTGCCTGCGCGGGGGCTTCACCATCGCCTGGTTGGACCAGGCGGGTGAAATCTCCGACGCGTCCGCGGCCGCGGCCCGGGCGCTGCGGGTGGACCCCGCGCCGGCCGTGCGGGCCGTCGCCCTCGTCCCGGACGAGGGCCTGTCGACCGAGGTCGCGCGGGGTCTGCTGCCCAAACTCGTGCCGCACGCGGACGCCGCGCGGACCGCCGGCCGGGCCGCGCTGCTGACCGCCGCGCTCACCGCGGGCCGCGCCGACCTGCTGCTGGCCGCCACCCAGGACCATCTGCACCAGGGCTACCGCGCGCCGGCCATGCCCGCCTCGGCGGAGTTGATCGCCGAGCTGCGCGCGGCCGGCCACGCCGCGGTGGTCTCCGGGGCCGGCCCGACCGTTCTGGTTCTGACGACGGAAGACCAGGTCCAGGCGGTGATCGCGGCCGGGGAGAAGGCCGCGCCGGCCGGCTGGCAGGCCTTCGGCCTCGCCGTCGACCTCGCCGGTGCGGTATCCTTGAGCTCGACCGAAGGCGCGGGGCGGGGAATGGATTCCGACAAGGGTTCAAACCCACGCCACGGGGGACTGTGATTCATAAGAGCAGCGCCCGCGTATGGTTTTCCTTGGGACGGCGCATCAATCCCTCGGCGTCCCGTTGACCACCACGAGGTGTTACTCTCCTGTCGAGCACCTACGTCTCCACTGGTGAGCGACAGCGCGACTCCCCTCCCTTGACGGGCACGACCGTCGTCGGCGGCGATTCGCGCGAGTGCGGTCTGGTATCCCCGCGTGAAAGCTTCCGCGACTGATCTGTGTCGAACCTGTTCACACACGTCGGTCGCACGTGCGGGCACCTGCACCGCAGCCTTGGTTCTAAATTCAACACTGCTCAACACAACCAGCACCTGTCCCCGGCTCGCGGTGGAGTTCTCCACCGGAACCGGCGACCAGGAAGGATCGCTTCGTGAGCGACACCACGACTGAATCCCCCGCCACCGCCCCCGCCGGGCGCGCCGGCAAGGGGCTGTCCTCGATGCTGCTTCCCGAGCTCCAGGCTTACGCCGTGAGCTTGGGGATCACCGGTACCGCGCGGATGCGCAAGGGCCAGCTCGTCGAGGCAATTCAGGAGAAGAACGGCGGTGCCGGCAAGGCCGAGCCCGCCGCCGCGGCTGCCCCCGCGCGGACCACCGCGCGCCGCACCCGCACCACCGCGGCCGCCGCCGAGAAGGCCCCCGCTGCGGAGCAGACCTCTGAGGTCCGCGCCGACATCCCCGAGCAGCCGCAGCGCGAGCGGGTCGAGAAGGCCCCGGTCGAGACCGCGGCTCGGGCCGAGCGCGCGGAACGTACCGAGCGCACCGAGCGTGCCGACCGCACCGAGCGGTCCGACCGCGCAGCCAAGGCCGCCGAGAGCGCCGTGGCCACCGCGGAGGGTCAGGCCCCTGCGAGCGCCGGCGCCGCGACGGCCACCGCGACCGTCGAGGCCGGCCCGGGTGCCGGCGACGGCACCGGCGGCGACCAGCAGCGCAACCGGCGCGACCGGAACAACAACCGCCGGGACCGCGACCGCGGCCGCGGCGAGGGCTCCGGCGAGCGCTCCGGTGAGCGTCAGCAGGGCCAGGGTCAGGGCCAGGCCTCGGGCAACCAGGGCCAGGGCCAGGGCCAGAGCCAGAATCAGGGTCAGAGCCAGAGCCAGGGCCAGAGCCAGAGCCAGAGTCAGAACTCCGGCGGCGGCGGAGACGACTTCGACGACCGCCGCGGCGGCAACCGCCGGACCCGGGACCGCAACCGCAACCGCGAGGACCGGCAGCAGAACCGCCGCAACCGCGGCAACCGCAACGAGAGCGGCGGCGACGTCGACACCACGATCACCGACGACGACGTCCTGATCCCGGTCGGCGGCATCGTCGACATCCTGGACAACTACGCCTTCGTGCGGACCTCGGGCTACCTGCCCGGGCCGGACGACGTCTACGTCTCGCTGGCCATGGTCCGCAAGAACGGTCTGCGCAAGGGCGACGCCGTCACCGGCGTCATCCGCGCCCCGCAGGAGGGCGAGCGCCGCGAGAAGTTCAACGCCCTGGTGCGGCTGGACTCGATCAACGGCCTGGAGCCGGCCGCGTCCCGCCAGCGTCCGGAGTTCAACAAGCTCACCCCGCTGTACCCGCAGGACCGGCTCCGTCTGGAGACCGAGCCGCACATCCTGACCACGCGCATCATCGACATGATCGCGCCGATCGGCAAGGGCCAGCGCGGTCTGATCGTGGCCCCGCCGAAGACCGGCAAGACCATGATCATGCAGGCCATCGCCAACGCGATCACCCAGAACAACCCCGAGTGCCACCTGATGGTGGTGCTGGTGGACGAGCGGCCCGAAGAGGTCACCGACATGCAGCGCTCGGTGAAGGGCGAGGTCATCGCCTCGACCTTCGACCGGCCCGCCGACGACCACACCACGGTCGCCGAGCTCGCCATCGAGCGTGCCAAGCGGCTGGTGGAGCTCGGCCACGACGTGATCATCCTGCTGGACTCGATCACCCGCCTGGGCCGCGCCTACAACACCAGCGCCCCGGCGTCCGGCCGCATCCTCACCGGCGGTATGGACAGCCAGGCGATGTACCCGCCGAAGAAGTTCTTCGGCGCGGCGCGCAACATCGAGAACGGCGGCTCGCTGACCATCCTGGCCACCGCCCTGGTGGAGACCGGCTCCCGCCTCGACGAGGTGATCTTCGAGGAGTTCAAGGGCACCGGCAACATGGAGCTGCGCCTGGACCGCAAGCTGGCCGACAAGCGCATCTTCCCGGCGGTCGACGTGGACCCGTCGAGCACCCGCAAGGAGGAGCTGCTGCTCGGCGCCGAGGAGCTCAGCATCGTCTGGAAGCTCCGCCGCGTCCTGCACGCGCTGGACCAGCAGCAGGCGATGGAGCTGCTGCTCGACCGGATGAAGAAGACCAAGTCGAACGCCGAGTTCCTGATGACCATCCAGAAGACCGCGGTGGGTCCGCAGGAGTAACGGTTTCAACCAGAAGTAATCAGCAGGGTGCGCGGACTGGTGGCCGGTCCGTGCGCTACGGCGGCGTCAGCCGCCGTAGCGCACGGAAAACTCGGCGGGAACGAGACTGGGTGTGCCGGACGGGCTCCCTCGCCCGGCCCGCGGCGAAGTCGCTGTTGGCACGAGCGTTGTGGGAGCTCGGCTTGCCAGCGCAGCGCCCGCAAGGGACCGGTGCAGCCAGGCTCGGAGCTCCGCCGATTTTCTCACCTGGCAACCAGTCCGCGCACCCTCTAAGGTGGCCGGGGTGACGATCACCCCGGCCACTCACCCGTACGGCCCCCATCCGTCCCAGATAGCCGACCTGTTCGTCCCCGATGGCGCCGGCCCCTTCCCGGTCGTGGTCCTGATCCACGGCGGCTTCTGGCGGACCCCCTTCGACCGCGAACTGATGGAGCCGCTCGCCGAGGATCTGGCCGAGCGCGGGTTCGCCGCCTGGAACGTCGACTACCGCCGGGTCGGCGACGGTGGCGGCGGCGGGGCCTGGCGCGTGACCCTGGACGATGTCGCCGCCTCACTGGACCAGCTGGGTGCGCTCTCGGCGCAGTTCCCGCTGGACACCGACCGGACCGCGCTCGTCGGCCACTCGGCCGGCGGGCACCTGGCGCTGTGGCTCTCCTCGGAGTTCCAGGTCGCGGCCGCGGTCGCGCAGGCCGGTGTGTCCAACCTGTACGACGCCGCGAACGAGCGCCTGGGTGTCGGCTCCCCGCGCGAAGGACTCGGCGTGCTGGACGTCCCGGCGACCGTGGAGTTCCTGGGCGGCACCCCGGACGAGGTGCCGGACCGCTACGCGGCCACCTCCCCCTCGGCGCTGCTGCCGCTGGAGACCCCGATCCTGCTGGTGCACGGCGACGAGGACGACCGGGTTCCGCTCTCCCAGTCCCGGAACTTCGCCGAGGCCGCCCGGGAGGCCGGGGACGAGGTCGAGGTCGCCGAGTTCGCTCGGATGGGGCACTTCGAACTGCTCGACCCGAAGCACGAGAGCTGGGGCCGGACCCTGGAGTTCCTGGAGCGGGTGCTGGGCCGGGGGGAATAAGCACCCCCGGCTGGCGGTTATGATGGTTCGTCGGTCCCGGTTCACCCCAATCCCATGGAGACCCGGCGGCCCATCGACCTCTAGGAGCCGAAATGAAGCCTGACATTCACCCGAGCTATCAGGTCACGACCGTGACCTGCGGCTGTGGCGCGACGTTCCAGACGCGCAGCACGGCCCCGAACGGCGTGATCCACGCCGAAGTGTGCTCGCAGTGCCACCCGTTCTACACCGGTAAGCAGAAGATCCTCGACACCGGCGGCCGCGTGGCGCGCTTCGAGGCTCGTTTCGGCAAGAAGGACGCCAGCAAGTAGCGCGTGCGGCGGCGCCGGTGCCGTGGACCCCTCGGGAGGTCCCGGTCCGGCGCCGCCGTCGTTGTTTTTGTGTGGGCGGTTCGCTTCTAGTGAGGACGTGACATGTTCGAGGTCATCGACGACCTGCTCGTTGAGTATGCCGAGCTGGGGACGAAGCTGGCGGACCCGTCCGTGCACGCCGATGCCGACGTCGCCCGCAAGCTGGGCAAGCGCTACGCCGAACTCGGCCCGATCGCCGAGACGTACCGGGAGTACCAGACCGTCGGCGGGGACATCACCGCCGCGGAGGAACTGGCCGCCGAGGACCCCAGCTTCGGCGAGGAGATCCCGGCGATGCAGGAGCGCCGCACCGAGCTGGAGGAGCGGCTGCAGAAGCTGCTGATCCCGCGCGACCCGATGGACGAGAAGAACGTCATCCTGGAGATCAAGGGCGGCGAGGGCGGGCAGGAGTCCATGCTGTTCGCCGGCGACCTGCTGCGCATGTACATGCGCTACGCCGAGCGCCAGGGCTGGAAGACCGAGGTCCTGGAGTCGACCGAGTCCGACCTCGGCGGCTACAAGGACGTGCAGGTCGCGGTCAAGGGCCGGGTCAACGAGGCCGGCGAGGGCGTCTGGGCGCGGCTGAAGTACGAGGGCGGCGTGCACCGCGTGCAGCGCGTGCCGGTGACCGAGTCGCAGGGCCGGATCCACACCTCGGCTGCCGGCGTGCTGGTGCTGCCCGAGGCCGAGGACGTCGAAGTCGAGATCAACCCGAACGACCTGCGGATCGACGTGTTCCGCTCCTCCGGACCCGGCGGGCAGTCGGTGAACACCACCGACTCGGCGGTGCGCATCACGCACCTTCCGACCGGCGTCGTGGTCAGCTGCCAGAACGAGAAGTCTCAGCTGCAGAACAAGGAATCCGCGATGCGGATCCTGCGGGCCCGGCTGCTGGCGGCCGCCCAGGAGGAGGCCGACAAGGAGGCCTCGGACGCACGGAAGTCGCAGATCCGCACCATGGACCGCTCCGAGCGGATCCGTACGTACAACTTCCCGGAGAACCGCATCAGCGACCACCGGGTCGGCTACAAGTCGTACAACCTGGACCAGGTGCTCGACGGCGATCTGGACGCGGTCATCCAGGCCTGCGTCGACGCGGACACCGCCGCGAAGCTCGCGGCCGGGGGGAACTGAGGCGGCGGGAGACCGGTGAGCGATTCCACTCCGGTGACACAGGATGCGGTTGGCGGCGGGAGCGGCGGGAGCGGCGGGACCGGTGCGGTAGGCGGCGCGGCCGCCGAGGCCAAGGGCTCGTCGTTGCTGCGCGCCGAGATCGCGCAGGCGTCCCTGCGGCTGGCCGAGGCCGGCGTCGGGTCGCCCCGGCACGACGCCGAGGAGCTGGCGGCGTGGGTGCACGGCGTGCGGCGGACCGAGCTGCACCGCGTGCCCGACCACGACTTCGACGCGCGGTACTGGGAGGTCATCGCCCGCCGTGCGAATCGCGAACCGCTGCAGCACATCACCGGCGCCGCGTACTTCCGCTACCTGGAACTCGCGGTCGGCCCGGGCGTCTTCGTCCCGCGGCCGGAGACCGAGGTGATGGTCGGCTGGGCCATCGACAAGCTGCGGGCGCTGGACGTCGCCGAGCCGCTGATCGTCGACCTGTGCACGGGATCCGGGGCCATCGCGCTGTCGATAGCGCAGGAGGTGCCGCGTGCCCGCGTGCACGCCGTGGAGCTGTCCGACGACGCTTATACGTGGGCCGCGCGCAACATCACGGCGTCGGAGGCCGGGGAGCGCGTGACGCTGCACCTGGCGGACGCGGTGACGGCGCTGCCGGAGCTGGACGGCCGGGTGGACGTGGTGGTGTCGAATCCGCCGTACATTCCGCTGACCGAGTGGGAGTACGTCGCGCCCGAAGCGCGGGACCACGATCCGGAGCTTGCGCTGTTCTCCGGGCCCGACGGCCTGGACCTGATCCGCGGCTTGGAGCGCACGGCTCAGCGGCTGCTGAAGCCCGGTGGCTGGGCCGCTTTCGAGCACTCCGACAAGCAGGGCGGCGAACGTCGCGTGCTCCGGCCGGAAGCCCACCAGCACGGCCGGTGACGTCAGTGGCTGCGCCACCTCCACGGGCACCTCGTACACGTCCGACTCGCCGATCAGCGCCCACCCGTGCTTGTACGTCCCCGGCACCAAGTTCATCGCCGGCGATCCCACGAACCCCGCCACAAACTCGTTCACCGGGTGGTCGTACAGCCTGCGCGGCGTGTCGATCTGCTGCAACGTGCCCCGGTTCATGATGGCGATGCGGTCGCCCATCGCCATGGCCTCGACCTGGTCGTGGGTCACGTACAGGGTCGTGATGCCGCTTTTGCGCTGCATCTGCGCGATGCGGGCGCGCGCCGTGGTGCGCAGCTTGGCGTCGAGGGCGCCGAGGGGTTCGTCCATCAGGAACACGCGTGGTTCGCGCACCATCGCGCGGCCGATCGCGACGCGCTGCTGCTCGCCGCCGGACAGGGTCTTCGGCAGGCGGTCCAGGCGGTCGCTGAGGTCCAGCTCCGCTGCGATGCGGCGGACGCGGCGCGAGACGGCCGAGGGTGGGGCGCCGGCGAGTTCCATGCGGAAGCCGAGGTTGCGGGCGACCGACATGTGCGGGAAGAGCGCGTAGCTCTGGAACACCATCGCCAGATCGCGTTCGCCCGGCGGGATCCCTTCCAGATCCTCGCCGTCGACCATGACCTGGCCACTCTGGATGTCCTCCAGCCCGGCGAGCATGCGCAGGGCCGTGGTCTTGCCGCAGCCGGACGGTCCCAGCAGCACCAGGAACTCGCCGTCCGCCACCGAAAGCGTCAGATTGTCAACTGCTTTGCGTTTCCCCTCCGGGTACGTGCAACTCGCCTGAATGAAATCGACTGTCGCCACACCGTCTCACCGCACTTCAGCCCAAGTGACCGGCCGCGTTCAGCCCTGCCGCGCCGGTGTTGAACGCGGACGTTACGCCGAGCTGAACGGCGTCGCAATACCCTTCCTCTTTTACGGTTGGACCGGGCGCCGGACATGACGCCAAGTGCGGCATATGACCGGCGCAAATTGTTGAATTCTCATCTCCGGCTGTTGGAAACAAGCCTGAAAACGATCAATCAACCTACGGCTTGTTCGCCCCCACCGCCCACATCGCGAAGAATTGAGACCCGCCGCCATAAGCGTGCCCCAAAGCCAACCGCGAGCCGTCCGCGGCAGCAGCCACCTGATGCTCCCCGGCCTGGCCACGCACCTGCTGCGCGGCTTCGGCGAACCGGATCATTCCCGAAGCCCCGATCGGATTCGACGAAAGCACGCCCCCGGACGGGTTCCAAGGGATGTCCCCGTCGAACGCGGTCGCGCCGGCCTCGGTCAGCTTCCAGCCCGCGCCCTTCTCGGCGAACCCCAGGTTCTCCAGCCACATCGGCTCGTACCAAGAGAACGGCACATACACCTCGGCCGCCGCGAACTGCCGCCGCGGCTCGGTGACACCGGCCTGTCGGTACACGTCGGCGGCGCAGTCCCGCCCGGCCCGCGGGTCCACGCTGTCCCGCCCGGCCATCCCCATCGGCTCCGACCGCATCGCCGCACCGTGCACCCAAGCCGGATGGCGCCCCGTCGCCGCCACCGCGGCCGAGGCGGCCCGCTCCGAGCCCAGCACCATCGCCACCGCCCCGTCGGAGGAAGGACAGGTCTCCAGATAGCGAATCGGATCCCACAACATCATCGATTCCTCGACCATCGCGAGGTCGATGTTCGGGATCTTCAAATGCGCGTAGGGATTCCGCAAGGCATTGATTCTGTCCTTGACCGCGACCATCATCCCGATATTGCCGGGAGCACCGGACTGCCGTATATAGGCCCGGATATACGGCGCGAAATACCCGCCGGCCCCGACCACCAGCGAGGCGGAGAACGGCGAGTGCGTGGACAGCGCCCACGTCGCGTTCGACTCCGACTGCTTCTCGAACGCCACCACCAGCACCCGCTCGTGCACCCCGGCCTGCACCTGCGAGGTCCCGACCAGCGCCGTCGACCCGCCGACCGAGCCGGCGGTGTGCACGCGCATCATCGGCTTCCCGGCGGCCCCGAGCGCGTCGGCCAGGTACAGCTCGGGCGTGGCGACGCCCTCGAACATGTCCGGGGCCTTCCCGAGCACGACCGAGTCGATGTCGGCGAACGTCAGCCCGGCGTCCTCCAGAGCCCGCAAAGCCGCCTCCCGCACCAGCCCGGCCAGCGAGACGTCGGCACGCTTGGTCCGGTACGCGGTCTGACCGACGCCGATCACGGCGCAACGGTTGCCCATGGTCAGTCCTGCCCTTCGGAATCGAGCACACACACCAAGTTGTGCTGGAGGCACGGACCCGCCGTGGCGTGCGCGACGGTCCGGCCGGCGCTGCCGTCGTGGATCCGAGCGGCAGCCTCGCCGATCCGGATCAGCCCGGTCGCCATGATCGGATCGGCCTTCCGCGGCCCGCCGGAGGCGTTCACCACGGTCTTCTCATCAAGGCCCAACTCGCGCCGCAGCAGGACCTCCTCGTGGTCGAACCGCGTGTGCAGCTCGGCGAAATCGACACGACCGGACCCGACCCCGGCCCGCTCGGCCGCCTGCCGAGCCGAAACGCTCCGCGTCAGATCCCGCGCCCCGACGCTGTGCGGCTCGATCCGATGGTCGATCCCGGTGATCCACGCCGGCCGCGCACGCACCCGCCGCGCCACCTCCCCGGCCGCCAGGATCACCGCGGCCGCGCCGTCGGTGGCCGGCGGCGGCGTCGGATCCGGATCGACGTCGAACCCGGCGTCCTTCAGAGCCCGCGCCTGCAGCCCGGCCATCGCCACATGCCCCGGCACCAGCGGCGCCAGGTAGTAGGGGTCGTATCCCAGAGAACTGATCCCGACCTGGTCCCCGACCGTGCCCTTCCCGAACCCGTACACCAGCGCCGTGTCGATGTCGCCGTGCTGGATCCGCACCCACGCCTCGTACAGCGCCCACGCCGCGTCCTGCTCCACATGGCTCTCGGCGATCGGCGGCCACGCGCCGATGGTGTCCAGCGCCGCGACGAACGAGAACGGCGTCCCGACCAGGTAGTCGTTCGACCCCGAGCAGGTGAAGCCGATCTCGGACCGCGTCAGCCCGGTCGCCTCCAACACCTCGTTCACCAACGGCATGACCAGGTCCGCCTCGGTCCAGCCGAGGTCGGAGAAACTGTGCTCGCTCTGCGCGAAGGCGACGACCGCGACGTCCCTCATCACACGTACTCCTCGAAGCGCTCGTAGGGGACGTCGGGTTCACCGGTCGGCGCGAACCACTTCAGGTTCTTCACCGACCGCGTCCGCTGGCCTGGCGGCACCCACACCGCCCGCACCCGCATCCCGATCCGCACGTCCTGCCACGGCACGTCGGATACCAGCACGAGCATCGCGATGTCGGCGCCGTCCAGCAGCACATAACCGCTGATGAACGGCACCTCCGGGGCGCCGGCCGCCGGGACGTTGTTGACCGCGAAGGTGGTCAGCACGCCGGTGTCCGGAAGATCGACCCACTCGGTCGCGGGCAGCCCGTCCGCCGGGCACGCGCCGCGCGGCGGGACGTAGACCTTCCCGCACGTCGGGCAGCGCGTGCCGCGGATCTGCCCCACGGCCATGCCGTCGATGAAGTGGTTCCACACGGTCCCAGGACGCAGCCGGTACTCCAGCCGGTGCGGCAGCGTGACCAGAGAGACGGGTTCGAGCTCCGCCTCGCCGGCCAGGACCGGCACCTCGGCCGGCCCCTCCCCCGGCACGAAGGACGCGATGTCCTTGACCGAGCCGGTGCGCTCGGCCCGCCACGTCGCGTGCACCCGCATCCCGGTCGCCATCACGGCCTTCGAGCCGCTGTCCACGACGTGCAGCAGCGCGGTGTCCGCGCCGTCCGGCCGGATCAGCGCCCACGCGAAGGGCCGGTCCAGCGGATGGTCCCCGCGCGGCTCGTCGACCCAGGTCCAGCTGGTCACGGTCCCGGCCGGGCCGACCTCGACCCAGTCCTCGTCCGCGGCGCCGAGCGCGGCCGCGGTCACCGGGTCGTATTCGGTCGGCGGGATCAGGACCTTGCCGTCGGGCGTCCGCACGCCGTGGATCCGGCCGGACCGCAGGCCGGTCAGGAAGCGTCCGATCACCGGGCCGGTGGAGCGGGTGTAGCCGCCGGGGAACTCCAGGACGTGCGGTACCCGCTCATCAGAAGTCTGGGAAGCCTGAGAAACCGAGGAGGCCGAGGATGTCTGGGAACCCTGAGTCGTCATCGTGACCCCGCGCCTCAGATCGCGCTCTGGTGACCGGCCCAGTACGGGTCGCGCAACCGCCGTTTGAACAGCTTCCCGTTGGGCTCGCGCGGCAGCTGATCGATGAAGTCCAGCGTCTTGGGCCACTTCAGGTGCGCCAACCGGCCGTCCAGGGAGGCGATGATCTCCTGGGCCAGCTCGTCGGAGCCCGAATACTCCTCGTTAAGCTCGACGACGGCCTTGATCTGCTCGCCCCAGTCCTCGTCCGGGATGCCGAACACCGCGACGTCGCCGACCGCCGGATGGCGCAGCAGCTCGCCCTCGATCTCGGCCGGGTAGATGTTGACGCCGCCGGAGATGATCATGTCGATCTTCCGGTCGCACAGGTAGAGGAAGCCGTCCTCGTCGAAGTACCCGACGTCGCCGACGGTGAAGAAGCCGTCGCGCCGGTTGGCCTCGGTCTTGGCCTTGTCGCCCTTGTACTCGAAGTCGCCGACGCCCATCTTCATGTAGACGGTGCCCGGCGTGCCGACCGGCGCCTCCGCGCCGTCGTCGTCCAGCGCCTTGACCTCGCTGATCGGCCAGGCCCTGCCGACCGTGCCGGGATGCGCGATCCACTCCTCGGGGGTGGCGATGGTGCCGCCGCCCTCGGTCGCTGCGTAGTACTCGTAGATCACCGGGCCCCACCAGTCGAGCATCGCGCGCTTGACGTGCTGCGGACACGGCGCGGCGGCGTGGATCGCGACCTTCATCGAGGAGACGTCATAGCGCTGCTTCACCTCGTCCGGCAGGTGCAACATGCGGTGGAACTGCGTCGGGACCATGTGCGTGTGCGTGGCCCCGGTCCGCTGGATCATCTCCAGCGTGCCCTCCGGCGTCCACTTGTCCATCAGCGCCAGCGTGTGGCCCATCTGCAGCGCGGTGCCGCCGAACTGGGTGACCGCGGTGTGGTAGTTCGGCGAGGTGACCAGGTGCACGCCGCCGCCGAAGGGCTTGATGCCGAAGAAGCCGGGCAGGACGGTCCCCAACTCGGCCATCATGTCCGGGTCCTGGCCCGACAGCGCGCGCCGCACGCCCTTGGGCTTGCCGGTGGTGCCGGAGGTGTAGTGCATCGCGGTGCCGTAGCTGCGGTTCTCGGGCAGGTCGGTGCTGTGCCCGGCGCGGAACCGCACCAGCGGCGTGAAGCCGGGGATGTCGCCGCCGACGCTGATCAGCGCCTCCTTCGGCAGCCCGTGCCCCTCCTTCTCCAGCTCGGCGACGGCGGCCAGGCCGATGTCGGCGAAGCGCGCGTGGCAGAAGAACGCCTTGGCCTCGGCGTCGTGGACGATGTAGGCGACCTCGGGGCCGGCCAGGTGGAAGTTGATCGGCGTGTAGTACCAGCCGGCCTGCAGCGCGGCGGCGTAGATCTCGACCATCTCGACCAGGTTCGGCATCAGCAGCGTGAGACCGTCGCCGTCGGCCAGGCCGAGGGCGCGCAGCGCGTGCACGGTCTGGTTGGCGCGCGCCAGGACGTCGCCGGCCTTGTGTTCGGCCCCGGCCTCCTCGATGACGGCGGTCCAGTCGGGGTCGGCTTGCGCGATCTTCCAGAAACCCAGCCCTGCCATGCGCGACTCCCGCCTACTCCATCTGATGGATCGTCAGTAGTGGAGTACAACACGGCCCCTGAGAGGCTGCAAGGGTTTCGCGGGGCAGAACTAGAACGAGTTCTTGTTGGTGCGATTGACCTCCGACAACAGCTCCGACAACAGCTCCGACGACAGTTCTGACGACAGCGCTCAGTCCTCGGCGAGCGCACGCTCCAACGTGGCGTACCCGGCCGGTTCCCACGTCGGCTTACCACCGGGCTTGCCCAACCGCCCCGCCCGGCCGATCGCGATCAGATTCAGGGCCCGCATCACCGCCCAGCCGCGGGCCCGGGCGATGTCGGCCTCGTCGGCACGTCCGTAGGCCTCGAAGAACGGGTTCGCCGAACCCGCGGGCAGCAGGATCCAGGCCGCCGACAGATCGATCGCCGGGTCTCCGGCCCCCATGTCACCGAAGTCGACGACCCCGGCCAGCGCGCCGTCGCGGACAATCACGTTGGCCGGATGCAGGTCTGCGTGCAGGAATTGCGGCGCTCCCGGCCACACCGGCGCCGCGACAGCCTTCTGCCACACCTTGAGCGCGTCGTCGGCACTCGGATGGCCCTCGATCTTGTCCAGCCACCGCTCGAAGTCCCCCGGCCGCACGGCGCTGGGACCTGCGTGCCGGGGATTGGCCGGAGCGTCGTCGGGGGCGTCGTGGTGCAACGCGTTGAGAAAGGCCGCCAGGCGCTCCGCCGACTCGGCACGCGTGATCGGTGTCAGATCAGCCGGCTCGCCCTCGACCCAGCGCATCACCGTCCAGGGATGTTCGAACAGTTCTGAGGGTTCCCCGATACGCACCGGCACGGGAACCGGCAGCGGCAGCCGCTCGGCCAATACCGGCAGCCACTTCTGTTCCTGTCGCAACTGCAACGGGGCTTCGCCGTAGCGCGGCAGCCGCACCGCCAACTCGTCCCCGAGGCGGAACTGCTGGTTGCCCCAACCCCCGGCGACGTCCCGGATCTCCAGGTCCGCCAGATCAGGGTGCTGTTCCCGCAACAAGGCCTGGACCAGGCTGTGTTCATATACGAAGTCGCCCATCGGCCCACGCTAGCCGAACAGCCGACACCGGGGCCTCTAGAGCGCGGAAAGAGACCCCGGTGCCCCGTTCGCGTCTGCCCTCGGCGCGACCGGTTGGGGCACCGCGACCGCAGGGGTCACCGGTGCCAGTTCGCAGAGTACGGCGTGACAGCCGGTGACCGCACGGTTATCGGCGGATGTGGATGATTTTCCGCCTGTACCCCTTACGGGCGTTCGCAGTCGCGAACAGCCGCGCCGTCGATCAGCAGGTGTCTGTCAACAGACGTCTGTCAGGCCTCGGTGATCGCGCCGAGCCGCTCGACCGCGGCCACGTACTCCTCGACCAGCTGGTAGATCACCTCCCGCACCGGCCGCACGTCGGTCATCGAGCCGACGATCTGCCCGACCGGCATCCCCATCAGCTCGGTGCGCCCGGCGCGCGCGATGCGGCGGTGCGCCTCGGAGACCAGCATGTACTGCAACGGCATCGGCAGCGCGCCGGGGGAATCAGCGCCCTCCCAGGCGTCGGTCCAGTCGGTGCGCAGCTGGCGCGCCGGTTTGCCGGTGAGCGCGCGGGAGCGGACGGTGTCGCGCGAGGAAGCGGCGAGCAGCTTGGGGACCACGCGCGGATCGGTGTCGGCCTCGGCGACGGTCAGCCAGATCGAGCCGGTCCACGCGCCCTGCGCGCCGAGCGCCATGGCGGCGGCGACCTGCCGTCCGTTGCCGATGCCGCCGGCCGCCAGCACCGGGGTGTCCCCGACCGCGTCGACGACCTCGGGGATCAGCACCATGGTGGAGATCTCGCCGGTGTGGCCGCCGGCCTCGGTGCCCTGCGCGACGATGATGTCGACGCCGGAGTCGACCTGCTTGCGCGCGTGGTGGGCGCTGGAGGCCAGGCCGGCGGTGCGCACGTTGTTCCGGTGTGCCAGCTCGACGATATCGGCGGGCAGCGGGCCCAAGGCGCTGGCCAGCAGCGCGATCGGGTGATCGAGGGCGACCTCGACCTGCGGGCGCGCGGTGGCGTCGGTCCAGCCGAGCAACTGATGGCTGTGGTCGCCGTCGGCGGGGAGTTCGGGCACCTCGTACTTGTCGAGGATGCCCTCGACGAAGTCGCGGTGCTGCGAGGGGATGTAGGACTTGAGCGTCTCCTCCATGCTCGTGCGTGCCGAGTCCTTGGCGGAGACCTCGTCCACCGAGGTGGAGACCGAGGCCGGCATGACGACGTCGACGCCGTACGGCTTGCCGTCGGTGTGCGCGTCCAGCCAGCGCAGCTCGGTCTCCAGCTCGTCGGGGGTGAAGTAGACGGCGCCCAGGACGCCCAGGCCCCCGGCCCGGGTGACCGCCGCGACGACGTCGCGGCAGTGGCTGAACGCGAACAGGGGGAATTCGAGGCCCAGGGATGCCGAGAGCGGGGTTCGCATGGGACGGACGGTAGGGCCGGGTGCGTGAAACTGCAACAGGTTCTAGTGTGCTCCGTGCCGATAGTCCACCCGACCTCCAACCGCGACCTTCCGACAATGAGACGCCCACTGTTCACATCGTGGGCATGCCGGTCCTTGCCGCTGCTTGACCAACCTTTGACCGACCCACCGGCTAGGCTCGCGGGGTGATTTCCTTCGTGCAGGTCGGAAAGACCTACCCGGACGGGACGGTGGCTGTCGCCGCGACCGACCTGACCGCCGAGAGCGGCCGCATCACGGTGCTGGTCGGTCCGTCGGGGTCGGGCAAGACCACCCTGCTGCGGATGGTCAACCGGATGATCGACCCCACCAGCGGCGAAATCCTCATCGACGGGGTGGACGTGCGGTCGAAGTCCGCACCGGAGCTGCGGCGCGGGATCGGCTACGTGATCCAGAACGCCGGGCTGTTCCCGCACCGGACGGTGCTGGCCAACGTGATGACCGTGCCGCGGCTGCTGGGCTGGTCCCGGGACAGGGCGCGCGAGCGGGCCATGGAGCTGCTGACGACCGTCGGGCTCGAGGAGTCCCACGCGAAGCGCTACCCGTTCCAGCTCTCCGGCGGTCAGCAGCAGCGCGTCGGCGTGGCGCGGGCGCTGGCCGCCGATCCGCCGGTGCTGCTGATGGACGAGCCCTTCAGCGCCGTGGACCCGGTGGTACGCAAGGACCTGCAGACCGAGCTGCTGCGGCTCCAGTCGGAGCTGAGCAAGACGATCCTGTTCGTCACCCACGACATCGACGAGGCGATCCAGCTCGGCGACAAGGTCGCGGTGCTGAACACCGGCGGGGTGCTGGAGCAGTTCGACACCCCGACCGAGCTGCTGGCGAATCCGAAGAACGCGTTCGTCGAGAGCTTCCTGGGACTGGACCGCGGCGTGCGGCGGCTGTCCTTCTTCTCCTCGTCCGGCGTGCCGCTGCGGCCCGAGCCGGTGGTGGCGTTCGACGCCCCGCCCGCCGAGGTGCTGGCGCGCCGGGGTTCGCAGCCGTGGCTGCTGGTCGTGGACGGCGAGCACAAGCCGCTGGGCTGGCTGCCGGCCGACCAGGTGCCGGCCGACGGGGACCTGAGCCGGGTACCGGTCGGGGACCTGACCTCGTACGGGCACACGTTCGACGCCGAGGTGGACTCGCTGCGCGCGGCGCTGGACTCGGCGATCCTGTCGCCGTCCAGCCGGGCGGTCGGCGTGGGGGAGGACGGCCGGGTGATCGGCGTGGCGTCGGTGGAGGAGCTGGTGCCGGCGATCAGGGCGGCTCAGGGCGCGAGTGCTCCGGAGATCGTGCACGGCGGCAGCCCTGACGCCGAGCCGATCGGCGGTTCGGGGATCGGCGACAGTGTCACGGATGTCAGCGACGCCGTTCCCGACACCGGCCGGATCGTCAACCCGGCGACCGACCAGATCGGCGGCCCGGAAGTCGGCGACGCTGTTCCTGAGACCGGCACCGGCGACGGCCCGGAGACCGTCTGATGAGGTCCGCGGGCCTGTTCCCCCACATCCCCAGTTATCTGGGCACATACGGTTCGCTGATCCAGCAACAGCTCACGATGGCCCTGCTGTCGGTGCTGTTCGGGCTGATCCTCGCGATGCCCGTGGCACTGCTGTGCGTGCGCTTCCCGAAGCTCTACGCGCCGATGGTCGGGCTGCTGACCGTCATCTACTCGCTGCCGTCCATCGCGTTGTTCGTGCTGCTGGTCCCCTCCACCGGACTGACGCAGACCACGGTCATCATCCCGCTGTCGCTGTACAGCCTCGCGGCCCTGGTCCCGAACATCGTCGAGGGCGTGCGCGGGATCCCCGAGGACGTCCGCCTGGCCGCGGTGGCCATGGGCTACACCGGCGCGCGCCGCCTGATCGCCGTGGACCTGCCGCTGGCGGTGCCGCCGATCATGGCCGGGCTGCGGGTGGCGACGGTCGGGAACGTCAGCATGGTCAGCGTCGGCACGGTCATCGGCGTGGGGGCGTTCGGCGCCCTGTTCACGGCCGCGGCGCAGCTGAGCCGGTCGGACCTGGCGATCACCGGCATCGTCGTGATCGTGGCGCTGGCGCTGGCCTGCGACCTGGTTCTGGTGGTCACCCAGCGGCTGCTCACGCCGTGGAACAAGCGGAGGTCGGCGTGAACGTCCTGAGCCAGGCCTGGGGCTGGCTGACCACAGCGGCGAACTGGCACGGGTCCGACGGGATCCCGACCAGATTCCTGGAGCACTTCGAGTACTCGGTGGAGGCGGTGCTCATCGGGGCCCTGATCGCCTTCCCGCTGGGCCTGCTGACCGGGCACATCAAGCGCGGCGGGCTGCTGGTCACCTCGCTGGCGAACGTGGCGCGCGCGCTGCCGACGCTGGGCCTGGTGGTGCTGCTGGTGGTGGTCCTGGGCGTGAAGTTCCGCGCCGTGATGATCCCGCTGGTGGCGCTGACCGTGCCGCCGATCCTGCTGAACACCTACGAGGGCGTGCGGAACGTGGATCCGCAGCTCACCGACGCGGCCAAGGGCATGGGCCTGCGGCCGTGGCAGGTGCTGTGGCGGGCCGAGGTGCCGGCGGCGCTGCCGCTGATCCTGACCGGATTCCAGTTCGCGGCGGTGAACGCGGTGGCGAACACGGCGATCGCGGCGTACTCCTCGTTCGGGGGGCTGGGGCGGTTCGTGATCGACGGGCTGGCGACGACCGACTACGGGATGGTGGCCGGGGGCGCGACCCTGATCGTGTTCGCGGCGATCCTGAACCTGGTGTTCTTCGCGGTCTTGCGGAAGTTGTTGGTCTCTCCGGGACTCAGGCAGAAGAAACAGACCGTTTAGCGCGCCAAGCAGGGGGGCCGGCTTTCAGCACCGCACGAAGGACGCCCCGCATGAGCAAGACCCCTCGCACCCTGCTGTCGACGACGGTTTCGACGATGGTTTCGACGACGGCCGCGGCCGGCGCTCTGGCCGCGGCCGCACTCGCCGTCACCGCCTGCACCAGCGGCAACCCGCTGGTCCCCGGCCCGAAGAAGGGCCAGGTGACGGTCGGTTCGGCCAACTTCCCGGAGAACGTGCTGCTGGCCGACATCTACGCCTCGGCGCTGAAGGCGAAGGGCGTGAAGGTCGGCGTGCGGTTCAACGTCGGCAGCCGCGAGGTGCTGTACCAGCAGGTGCAGCAGGGTTCGCTGACGGTGCTGCCGGAGTACAACGGCGCGCTGCTGGCGTATCTGGACTCGAAGACGCGCGCCGCCACCACCGCGGACATCAACGCCGAGCTGCAGGCGTTGCTGCCCGCGAAACTGGAGATCCTGGACTCCTCCCCCGCCGAGGACAAGAACGCCCTGGTGGTCACCGCCGCGACGGCAGCACGGGACCACCTGGCGTCGATCGCGGACCTGGCACCGTACGCACCCTCGATGAGCATCGGCGGCCCGCCGGAGTTCAAGGAGCGCTACCAGGGCCTGCCGGGCCTGAAGGACAAGTACGGCCTGACGTTCAAGAGCTTCGCCTCCCTCGACACCGCCGGCCCGATCACGGTCAAAGCCCTCGCCGACGGCACAGTGCAGGTCGCGACGCTGTTCACGACGGACCCGAACATCACCTCGCGCGGCTTCAAGGTACTGACCGACCCCGAGCAGGTGTTCACCGCGCAGAACGTGACGCCGCTGGCCTACCGCGACAGCATGACGCCGGTCGCCGTGGCGACGCTGAACGAGGTGTCGGCGAAGCTGGACACGGCGGCGCTGGCGGGGATGATGGCGCAGATCATGAATCAGAAGCGGGACATCGATGTGGTCGCGGATGATTGGCTGAAGGCGGCGAAGTTGCGGTAGGCGGGATGGTGTCCGCATCCCGGACACCCCGCGTCCGCCATCCGACACGCCGTGAGACAAATGCCTGTCCACATCCCGGGCGCCCGCGCCACGCCACCGCCCGCCCGTGTCAGCATCTGCGCATGTCCGCTCCGCTGCTCGCCTGGTCCGACCGCCCGGTCGACCTGCTGCGCGTGGCGTCCTGCATGTGTACCGGGGCCTTCCCGACCTCGACCTCACATCCCGGACCCCGGAGCAGACATGTCCTCGGCTTTGCAGACGCCCACGCCTGATCTCGACCTCGGCCTCGGCGCCAACCTCGACTACGACGTCGCCGAACCCTTTCTGCGCGACCTCGTCATCCCCGACCGCCCCCTGTGGACCCCGACGCAGCTCCGGGACCTGACCTCGGCGCTGGCCGGCGGCGCCTACGCCGACCGCCTCCGTCCGCTGGTGCAGTACACCGAGCCGCAGCGCTGGTGGACGCGGCTGGCCCTGACCCGCGGGGTCGAGGTCTGGCTGCTCAGCTGGCTGCCCGGGCAGGGCACGCGGCCGCACGACCACGGCGGTGCCGCCGGCTCGTTCGCCGTGCTGACCGGCGAGGTGCAGGAGGAGCACCGGTACCCGGGCGGTCCCATCGGGGTGCGCAAGCTACAGGTCGGTGACGGTCTGGGATTCGGCGGCGATCGCGCGCATAGCGTCCGGCAATCGGGTATCGGTCCTGCCGCGACCGTGCACGCCTATTCGCCCCCGCTGCTCCCCACCCGGGAGTACGAGAGCCTGGAGGACCTGGTTTGAGTTCCGTGGACGCCTTCCTGGACAAGGCCCGCTCCGGGCTCGCGCGCGTCACGCCGGAGGAGGCCGACGCGCTGCGCGGCGAGGGTGCGCTGCTGATCGACATCCGGCCGTACGCGAACCGGGAGGCCGAGGGCGAGATCCCCGGCGCGCTCCCGGTCGAGCGCATCCACCTGGAGTGGCGGCTCTCGCCGGACAGCGAGTGGCGCCTGCCCGGCGTCACGGCCGAGTCGCAGGTCATCGTGTTCTGCAACGAGGGCTACGCCTCCAGCCTGGCCGCCCGCGACCTGCAGCTGCTGGGCCTGACGCGGGCCACCGACCTGGTCGGCGGGTTCCGTGCCTGGGCCGCCGCCGGGCTGCCGACCGAGCCGGGCGGGAAGCCGGCGCTGCCGTAGCAGGTCAAACCCACCCCGGTGCCAGGTCGGTACCCCGATCGATCAAGCACCACCCGACCATGTAACGCGGATGGCCGAAGCCCCAACCGAGCCTCGGCCGCAGCATCTTGATCCAGACCGGGCCGGTCGCAGCCACAAACGGTCTCGAAAAGGTCTCGAAACGGCTTTGTGGGAAGGCTGCCGCTGTCGGCGGCGGTTGCTAGCTTCGACATGTCTATGTGTCTGGAGGGGAATTACATGAAGAAAATGCAGCGACGCGCAGCGTCTCCACAACGGGCGGTGGTGGGTGACGGGCGGGCGCAACTTCGCACTACTGGTTCCAAGACTCGGGTCGTCGGCGGAGCGCTGGCGCTCGCGCTGGCCGCCACCGGCGCCCTGAGCGCCTGCTCGTCGAGCTCCAAGAGCGGCTCGAAGGTGACCGTGGCCTCGGCGGCGTTCCCGGAGAACGCGCTGCTCATGGAGATCTACGCCCAGGCACTCGAGGCCAAGGGCATCTCCGTGGAGCGCAAACCGAACGTGGGGCAGCGCGACGTGCTGTACCAGCAGTTGAAGTCGGACTCGATCACGGTCGTCCCGGAGTACAACGGCGCCCTGCTCGCCTACCTGGACAAGACCGCGACCGAGACCACCCAGGCCGCCGTGGACTCCGCCGTGAGCGCGAAGCTGCCGAGCAACCTGGAGATCCTGCAGCCGGCCGCCGCCCAGGACAACGACTCGCTCGTGGTCACCCAGGCGCTGGCGACGAAGGACAACCTGAAGACCATCTCCGACCTCGCGCCCTACGCCAAGGACCTGGTCATCGGCTCGGCGCCGGAGTTCAAGACGCGCCAGCAGGGCCTGCTGGGCCTGCAGAGCCAGTACGGGCTGAGCTTCAAGGACTTCAAGGCGCTGGACAACTCCGGCCCGCAGACCGTCTCCGCGCTCCAGCACGGTGACGCCCAGGTCGTCGACCTCTACAGCACCACCCCGGCCATCAAGACCAACGGCTTCGTGGTGCTCAACGACGACAAGGGCCTGTTCGGCGTGCAGAACGTGGTCCCGCTGGTGGACAAGAAGAACCTGCCGCAGAACGGCGTGGACGCGCTGAACGCGGTGTCGGCCAAGCTGGACACCACGACGCTGACCTCGCTGCTGGAGCAGGTCGTCACCCAGAAGAAGGACCCCGCGGACGTGGCCAAGACGTGGCTGACGTCGGTGGGCCTGGGCAAGTGAGCAAATAAGCAGGCGCGGGTAAAAACAACTCGGGCCGGAGGCGAACCCATCGCCTCCGGCCCGGATCGTTTCGCCTTACGGCAGCTTGTCCTTGTGGCCCGACTTCGAGATCAGCGCCATCAGCTCCCCGACCGCCGCGGTCGGCAAATTCTTGGCCAAATCCGCGACCCCGACCACCCCGACCAGCTTCCCGCCCGACACCACCGGCAGCCGCCGGATCCGGTGCCGGCCCATGGTCTCCACCGCGTTCGTCACCGGGGCGTCGGCGTCGACGGTGTGGATCCCGCCGCGCATCATCTCCCCGGCCTGCCGGACGGTCGGGTCGTCGTTCGCGGCCATCGCCTCGACCACCAGGTCGCGGTCGGTGAGCATGCCCAGCAGCTTGCCCGCGTCGTCGACCACCGGCACACAGCCGACGTCCTCGTCGCGCATCACCCGGGCCACGTGCACCAGGTTGTCCGATTCCAGCACCGACTTGGGTGCCTCGGTCATCACATCGCGGACCGTGACCATACATCCTCCTGCTGCCGGCTTCCGCACCGAAAAGACAGAGCTGTCCCCGATTAGCTTGGCCTTCGCCGGGCCTGGCCGCTTTGTCATAATCTGCCAGACGGGTTACTGATCGCGGAAGGCCCATCACCCGCCGTGCTGCGCCCAAACGGGTTATCCTCCCTTGGCGAGCCATGAAGTAGCCTTCACGGGGCGCGACAGGGGGGAGCCACACCATGACCGAGGCCGTCACGACGGCCCTGGCCGGAGCCAACCCGCTCCCGGCACCGAAGGTGACGCTCCCCCGGGAGCTCATCCGCGTGCTGAGGGTGTGGCCGGACTGGTTGTTCGGGATGCTGGCCTCGATGGGCCTGGGCCTGGCCACCGGCGCCTTCCTGTACTGGGACCCCTTCGGGCACCAGGTGCGCGATCCGCTGACCCTGATCGTCACCACCGTGCTGACCGCGGTCGCCGACGCCTCGCTGACCAACCAGCTCGCCGCCGAGCCCGAGTGGGCCATCAGGGTCCTGTCCGGCGGCGGCGACCCGGCGCGCATGCTGCGCGTGCGCAACCAGGTGCTCTACCTCTTCGAGGCCGGATTCGCCTTCGGCGTCGCCGGCCTGGTGATCCTGCTGACCAAGGACCACCACTGGGTCAAGCACAACTGGCCGATCATCGCCGAGCTCCCGCTGGCCCCGATCGCCGCCGGCAACCTGGCCTCGGTGCTGTTCCCGTGCCCCTTCATGCGGCTGCGCCACCGGTTGCAGGCCACGACCACCTGGCCGCGCTGGGGCGCCTACATAGGCATCCCGTTCGCGCTGACCTCGCTGGGCACCGCGACCGTGATGGGCTTCCCGGCCTGGATGGAGCAGCAGGTCAAGCACTCCGCGCAGCGGATGCACCACCGGCCGTCCTGGCTGACCTCGGACAACATCCACTACGCGACCTGGCTGGTCGCGGTCCCGGTGCTGAACCTGCTGATCTGGGCGATCGCCCTGAAGGCCGCCGACAGCCTGGCCCACCTGCGCCGGCGCCATCTGGTCACCCTGATGCGCAAGCACACCGAGCTGGCCATGGGCATGGACGACATCTCGCTGTGGGAGGCCGTCAAGGCCCTGCCTGCCAACCTGAAGACCATCCCGTCCGAGGTGCACCAGGCCGCCAGCGCCGAGATGGAGGAGGTCCGCCAGGTCGGCGGGCACATAGACCGCGGCCTGGAGCACGCGCTGGCCCGGCAGGCCGCGAAGATCCGCGCCAAGCGTGCCGCGGAGCAGAACGCCGGGAACGCATGAGCGACAGCCCCGGCAAGCCCAGCGACCCCGGAAAGCCCAGCAACTCCGGAAAGCCCACCCGCTGGCTGCCGGCCGCGGTGGTCGTCCTCGCGGTCGCGGCGATGGCGGTCGCGTCCCGGCACGACGGCCCGCTGGACCCCGGTGCGGGCTCCGGCCTGTGGGAGGGCGCCCGGCCGGCTATAGCGCTGGGCGCCGTGGTCCTCCTGGTCGTCGTGGCCACGAACTTCGCCAAGCACCGGGACGACGGCTACGGCGTCCTGCACCGGGCCGGTACGGCCACCGCCGTGCTGCTCGCCGCGGCCGCCGTCCTCACCCCGATAGGCCTGGTGTTCCTCGGGCGCAAACCCCAGCCCTCGCCGCCGGATCCGGTGACCCCCAACACCGTGCCGTCCGGCACGCGCACCCCCAAGATCGACCCCGGCGTGACACTGAAGCCGGCCGCCGGCAAACCCGGCGCGCCGATCGCCGCCTGGATCGTACAGACCGTGATGGTCCTGATCGTGGCGGCAGCGGTCGCGCTGGTCGTCTACGTGCTGATCCAGCTGCTGTCGCGCCGCCGGCTGCGCATGCCGGTGGCGACGATCGACTTCGAGCCGCTGAACCCGGAGCTCGAACAGCTCGCCGAGGCCGTCGCCGCCGGGACTGAAGCGCTGGAGTACGAGGGCGACGCCCGGGAAGCCGTCATCGCCTGCTATTCGGCGATGGAGCTCGCGGTCAGCGCCGGCGGCGCTCTGCGGCGCGCCACCGACACCCCCGAGGAGTTCCTGCGCCGGGTGACCGCGGCGCAGCTCATCCCCGAGGAGCCGGCCCGCCAGCTCACCGACCTGTTCCGCGAGGCCCGCTTCTCGCACCACCCGATCGCCGAGAGCCAGCGGGACGCGGCGCGCGAGGCATTGCGTGCGATCTCCGAGCATCTGCGGGTGCGCGCGGAGGCGCTGGAAGCCGCGAAAGCGCAGGCCAAGGCCACCGCCGCTGCTGCGGCGGCGTCCGCATCGTCGCAGACATCGGCTTCGGCATCAGCATCGGCATCGGCACAGACCGCCGGGAGGCGCTGATGGACGGACTGTCCGGCGTCGAGCGCCGCCGGTGGATCGCGATCGGTATCGCGCTGGTCGCGATGACCGCGGTGGTCGCCGCGGTGGCCGAGCTGGTCCTCGGCACCGCGTGGCTGGGCCCGGCCCTCGGCGCCTGCGTCGCGGCGATCGCGCTCGGCGCCTGGTACACCGTGTCCGGCCGCACCCTCGGGATGGACACCGAGGTCCGCGAGCGCGTGCTGGAACGCCACTACATCGGCGTGGCCTGGTACAGCTCCATGCTCCGCAACACCCGCGAGCGCGGCGGCTACGAACGCGGGCTGCGCAGGGAACTGACGCGGCTGGCGGCGGCGCGCGTGGCCGAGCGGCACGGCGTGAACCTGTACCGGAACCCGCAGGCCGCCGCGCAGCTGATCGGAAAAGACCTGTGGCCGCTGGTCGATCCGGCGGCGATCACGAGTACCACCAACGCCGCCGCCACCACCGCCGCGGGTGCGAACCCGGCCGGCGGCAGGCCCGCCGAAGTCCCGATCCGTGCGGTCGCCGAGCTGATCGAGCGGCTGGAGCGGATGTGAGCGGGCAGCCAGACCAGACCAGAGGAGACGCGATGTCCGACGACCTGACCCCCGAGCAGACCTGCCGCAAGGCGCTCGCCGTGCTGGACGAGGTGGAGAAGGCCGTCGTCGGCAAGCGCGCCGCCCTGGAGCTGGTCCTGCTCGGCGTGCTGGCCGGCGGCCACGTGCTGATCGAGGACCTGCCCGGGCTCGGCAAGACCCTGATGGCCCGGTCCTTCGCCACCGCCCTGGGCCTGGACTTCACGCGCATCCAGTTCACCCCGGACCTGCTGCCCTCCGACGTCACCGGCGCCCCCTTCTACGACCAGCGCAGCGGCGACATGGTGTTCCGGCCGGGCCCGGTGTTCACCCAGCTGCTGCTGGCCGACGAGATCAACCGCACGCCGCCGAAGACCCAGGCCGCGCTGCTGGAGGCGATGGGCGAGGGCCAGGTGTCGGTGGACGGCAAGTCGCACCTGCTGGACCCGGCCTTCGTGGTGCTGGCCACCGACAACCCGATCGAGTACGAGGGCACCTACTCGCTGCCGGAGGCGCAGCTCGACCGGTTCCTGCTGCGGGTCCGGATGGGCTACCTGCCGCCGTCCGACGAGGCCGCGATGCTGCTGCGCCGCCTGGACCGCCGGGCCGAGAAGGTGGACCTGCAGCGGATCGTCGACGCCCCCGAGCTGCTGGCGATGCGCGCCTCGCTGGAGACGGTGGAGGTCTCCGCCGACGTCGTGGACTACGTGGTGGCGCTGGTCAACGCCACCCGCGCGGCGGCGCAGGTGCAGGTCGGCGCGAGCCCGCGCGGCGGCCTGGCGCTGGTGCAGCTGGCGCGGGCGCGTGCGGTGCTGTCGGGACGCGACTACGTGATCCCCGAGGACGTGAAGGCCGTCGCCGTCCCGGCGCTGGCGCACCGGATCAGCCTGCGGCCGGAGCTGTGGGTGCGGCGGGTGTCGGCGGACGAGGTCGTGGCCTCGCTGCTGGCCGCGACGCCGACGCCGCGGACGCTGCCGCGGCAGCAGGACGCCGCACCGAACCCGAACCCGAATCAGGAGCCGGCCCAGAAGCCGGCCGGCGCGCGCCGATGAGCGAGCCGACGCCGCGGGACTCGGCAGACACAGCGGGCGCACCGCGACCGTCCGTCGCCTCTGTGTCCTCGCTGTCGTCATTGTCGTCGTTGTCGTCGCCGACCTCGCCGACCCTCGCAAAGCCGAAGCCTGCCTCGGCGGCCAAAACCGCGACCGCCCCGGCCGTCTGGCGCCCCTCCCAACGCGCCGCCCGGCTGCTGACCGCGACCATCTGCGCGGTGGTCCCGGCCGTGGTGTTCGGCGCGTGGTGGTGCGTCCCGCTGGCCGCGGTGCCGCTGCTGATGCTCACCGCGCACGGCGGCACGCACCCCAAGCGGATCCGCGCCGAGGTCGACGTCCCCGAGCGGCGCTGCTTCGAGGGCGAGACGCTGACCGCGACCATCCGGCTGGCCGCCGACGCCGCCGCGGGCTGGACCCGCCAGGAGTACCTGTCCCCGCGCTCCCGCGACGACCACGAGTTCGGCGGGGCCCCGGCGCCCTCAGGCGTGACGCTGGAGTCGCTGGAGCTGACCGGCGGCGTGATCACCGTGAAGCTGCTGGTCCCGCGCTGGGGCCGGTGGTCGCTCGGCGCGGTCGCGATCGACGTCCACGACACCGCCGGACTCCGGCTCACCTCGCTGCACGCCGACCTCGGCGAGGTCGAGGCCTTCCCGGTCCCGGCCCCCGACGACACGACGCTGGCCCCGGTGCGCTTCCCGGACCGCTTCGGCGAGCACTCGGCGCGCACGCCGGGCGAGGGTGTGGAGTTCATCCAGGTGCGGCCGTACGTGTTCGGCGACCGCCAGCGCCGGATCAACTGGTCGGCGACCACCCGGCGACGCGAACTGCAGGTCAACACCTTCGAGGCCGAACGCGCCGCGGAGGCGGTGGTGGTCGTGGACGCGCTGTCCGACCTGCCGCAGCCGCCGGATCCCGCCAACCCGCGTCCGCGCTCGACGCTGGACACCGCGGTGCGCGGCGCGGCCGGCCTGGCGCAGGCGTACCTCAAGGCGCACGACCGGATCGGCCTGGTCACGCTGTCCGGCCGGGTGCAGTGGCTGACGCCGGGATCGGGCAACGGGTACCTGTACCGGATCGCGCAGACCGTCATGGACCTGCGCAAGGACTTCACGTACGAGGTCGGCGGGCTGAGCCGGCTCCCGACCCGCGTGCTGCCGCGCGGCGCGATGGTCTACGTCTTCAGCCCCCTGCTGGACCCCGGCGTGGTCGAGGCGATCAGCGAGCTCGCCGACCGCGGGCACCCGCTGGTGGTGATCGACGTGCTGGCGCACGAGCCGGCGCCGACCACCGGCGCCAAGCCGGACCATCTGGACGCGCTGGCGCTGCGGTTGTGGCGGCTGGACCGGCAGGCGGTGCGGTTCGTGCTCGGCGAGTTGGGGGTGCCGGTGGTGTCGTGGGACGGGATCGAGCCGCTGGATCTGGCGCTGGCTCCGTTGCAGCAGGCTCCGCTGGCCGGGAGGGCGCGATGAGTGTGGCGAGTTCACCGGCCTCGGCCTCGGCTTCGGCCTCCGACAGCCGCGACGTCGACGGCGGCGGCGCCGGTGCCGTTGGTGGCGTCGTCGGTGGCACTGATCCCGCCGGCGGCGGCTTCGTCGAAGGCCTGCTCGTCAGCCCGCTGTTCTGGGCCGCCTACGGCGTCGTGATGGCCGTGATGGGCACCCGGGTGCCGATGTGGACCTGGCCGCCGAAGGCGGAATCGGTCCTGGAGTTGACGTTCTGCGTCGTGGTGTTCGCCGTGCTCGCGCAGCCGTACACCGGCCGGCCGGTCCTGACGTCGATGCGGATCCACCACGTGGCGACCGTGCATCGCAACACGCTGCTGGTCGGCGCGTTCGTGGTGCTGGTCGCGTGCGAGAAGCCCCAGGCGTGGGCCGCGGGAGTCGACGCCGTGCTGCTGGCGGGCTACCTGCTGCTGACCGACTCGCTCACCATCCCGCCGGGAGTGCTGCGCCGGACCGCCTCCCCGGTGTTCCTGATCACGCTGGCCGCGCTGATCGCCGGGGCCACGGCGCTGGTCGCGCTGCCGGCGTCGAGCGGGGCGTACCGGCCGGTCCTGGTCGCGATCGCGGCGGCGGCCGCGGTCGGCGCCGCATTGGCGACCGCCTTCGGGAGCGCCGAGGAACGGCGAGTAGGCTCGCGGGGAACCGAACGCCGCTGAGCTGATTTAAAAGCTGGACAGGACAGGTCCCCCGAATGACTACGCTGACCTCCGGTGCCATCAAGCGCTACCGCGTGATGGCGCTGTTCACCGGCACCATGCTGCTGCTGCTCACCTTCGTGGTCATCCCGCTTCAGCTGTGGGCGCACAACAAGACGCTGGAGAAGCCGGTCGCGATCATCCACGGCTACGGCTACATGCTGTACCTGATCGTGGCGCTCGACCTGTGCCTGCGGGCCCGGTACAAGCCGATCCGCACCATCTTGATCCTGCTGGTCGGCGTGGTGCCGTTCCTGGCCTTCTACTACGAGCGGATCGTGGTGCGGGACACGCAGCGGCTGCTGGCCGAGGCGCAGGAGCGCACGGCGAAGAAGAAGGCCAAGACGGCGGCGAAGGCGGCTCGCACCAAGACCACGGTCTCGGTCGGCGCGCAGGGCGCGGACGCTACGGAGCCGTCGCCGGAGCCTGCTCAGGCTGAGTGAGTTCTTCTTCCTCTGCTTCGTCTTCCTGGTCTTCCTGGTCTTCCTGGTCTTCCTGGTCTTCCTGGTCTTCTTCGTCTTCCTCAGGTTCGACCGGGTTCGCCAGGCGGCGGACGTAGATGACGAACCAGCACAGGCCCACGACGCCGAACAACCACCACTGCAACGTGTAGCCGACGTTGAGGATGTACCAGGACGAGGTGTTCGGCGGTGCGGGCGCCGGGATCGGAGTCAGGTCTGCGGCACCCGGGGTCAGCTCGTTCACATAAGCCTGGTCCAGGTTGGTGTACGGCCAGGTGTTCACCAGTGTCGCCACGTCCACCGAGGCGATCAGGTGCGCCGGGTCCTTCGCGGCGGCGTCGGTGGCGTCCGGCGGGGCCCCGTCGGCGGGCTCCTCGGCGGACAGCCAGCCGGTGACGGTGACCTGGCCGGACGGGGTCGGCGGCGGCGTGACCGGCTGCGCCGACCAGCCGCGGCCGACGACCACGACGCTGCCGTCGGAGACCTTCAGCGGGGCGATGACGATGTAGCCGATCCGGCCGTCCGGGAAGCGGCGGTCCGGGACCAGGAGCTGGTGCGCGCCGTCGAAGACCCCGGAGACGGTGACCGCGTGGCCGATGGCGTCGTCGGTGGCCGGCGAGCCGTCCTTGAGGAGCTGGGCCAGCGGGGCCGGCGTCACGTACGCCGCGGCGGCCTGCGGGCTCAGTTTGTGCGTGCGGTGCGCCCGCGACCACTGCCACATCCCCAGGCCGACGAAGGCCGCGGTGAGCGCGACCAGGGCCGTGATCGCCGCGAGCCAGGCAGGTCGGAGCAGGAAGCGGTACTTCATCGCCTCCAGCTTCCCACGGCTGTGAGAGCGGTAAGAATCGGGTCGCTTTTCGGCACGAAGGCGCGGCTCCTACTCCGTAGTGAGTCACGGAGGGAATACTCTGAGTGCGACGGACGGTGTCGGTCTCGATGCCGCCATGCCGACGCCCGGTGGTCACCACGGCGCGGCGACACCATGATCCTGCACAATGAACTGGGCTTTCGGATATGCCGGAGCCTGTATCCCCGCGTTGGAGGTGACGTGCACGCGCAGGAACCGAGGCCGCAGCAGCCGGCCGCGCCGGCCCGTCCCCGCGCGCCCAAGGACGACGACGCCCGCATCGTCGAACGCCTCCAACGCTCCCTGCTCCCCTCCGTCCTGGAGGTCAAGGGCCTGGTGACGGCCGCCGAGTACGTCCCGGCCGCGCGCCACCACAACGTCGGCGGCGACTGGTACGACGTCTTCGAGCCGGTCCCGGGCACCGTGACCTGGGTGATCGGCGACGTGGCGGGCCACGGCTTCGGCGAGGCGGTGGTGATGGCCCAGCTGCGCAACGCGCTGCGCGCCTACGCCCTGGACACGGACGACCCGGCGGAGATCCTGCGCCGCCTGGACCGCTTCGTGTCGGCGTACCTCCCGAACGACACCACCGCCACCGCCTGCGTCCTGGTCCTGGACCGCGCCACCGGCCGGGTCCGCTACAGCGGAGCCGGCCACCCGCCGCCCCTGCTGCTGGTCGAGCGCGCCGGCGGCTACGTCACACACTGGCTGGACCAGGCGAAAGGCCTGCCGCTCGGCGTGCGCGAGAACGAGCACCGCCCGGTCGCGCAGTTCACGCTGGTGCCCTCGGACACGCTGGTGCTGTACACCGACGGCCTGATCGAGAAGCCCGGCGACGACATCGAGGACGGCATGGAGCGGCTGCGCATGGCGGCGCAGCTGGTGTGCGCGGAGTCGCCGGAGACCGTGTGCCGGCACCTGATGCTGCTGCCCGGCGAGGCGTACGCCGGGGACGACAGGGCTCTGCTGGTCAGCCGCATAAGCTGAGCACCTAAAGTAAGCCCATGTACGCGACGCGACCGGTAGACCTCGACTTCCTGAACACAGCCCCGATCCGCTTGTCCTTCTCCGGCACGCTCACCGCCGCGCCGAAAGCGGTCTTCGACGCCATAGCGCACGACGTAGCCGACCTCCCGCGCTGGTACGGCGCAGTGGCGGCGGCAGAGTACGGCGGCCCAGGCCCCTTCGGCGTCGGCACGAAGCGCCGGGTCCGCCTAGTCGGCGGCGTGGCCTTCCACGAGCAGATCCTCGCCTGGGACACGCCGAACAGGTACGCGTACCGCATCGAGCGCACCACCGTCCCCGGCATCCGCGCCATGGCCGAGGAATGGGCGGTCCTGGACACCCCGGCCGGCACCCGCGTCGCCTGGACCATGGCCGTGGACGCGGCGCTCCCGACCGCCGCGGCGATCCGCGCCTCGGCACTGGGGATCGCGCTGGCGACGCGGCGGGCGCTGGGGCGGCTGGATCGGATGCTGGGCGCGGCTGCGTAGCGCTGCGCCGATCGGGCGGTTCAGGTGCGTGAGTACTTCATTCGGGCCTTGACGATCTGGGATCATTGAACCGAGGGTGGTGTGACCCCCGGATGGGGCGGGGTGAAAGTACGAGTCGGCCGAAAACCGCCACACCACGGCCGCACTCCCACCCCCGCCGCCGTCC
>NZ_JAACYW010000520.1 GCF_015356825.1 Catenulispora rubra
AGCCAGAACCAGGGCGAGCGGTGCCGGAGCGGGCGGCGCGGGGTGGGTTGTGTGGGATCGGGTTTTGTGCGCGCGGGGCTGGGACTGGAGCTTCCGGTTCCGGGGCTGGATCTGGTGCCGCGGCCGGCAGTGGTGATGCCGACGCCGGCACCGGGATGCTGGCCGGTGGCGCGGCGGAGGCGATCGCGTGAGCGCGGCGATCCGTGTCCTGCTGGCCGACGATCAGGCCCTGCTGCGCGGCACCTTCCGCCTGCTGATCGACTCGACCCCGGATCTCGAAGTGGTCGGCGAGGCCGGCAACGGCCGCGAGGCGGCGAAGCTCTCCGAGGAGCTGCGTCCGGATCTGGTGCTGATGGACATCCGGATGCCCGTGCTCGACGGTCTGGAGGCCACCCGCCTGATCGCCGCCGACCCGGCGCTGGCCGGCGTCAAGGTTCTGATTCTCACCACGTTCGAGCAGGACGAGTACGTCGCCGAGGCCCTGCGCGCCGGGGCCGGCGGGTTCCTCGGCAAGGGCGTGGACCCGGAGGAACTGCTGCGGGCGATCCGCACGGTCGCCGGCGGCGAGTCACTGCTCTCCCCCGCCGCGACGCGTGCGCTGATCGCCCGGTTCCTGGCTCAGCCTTCTGACACGCCGTCCGTCACCGCTCCGCTGGACGCGCTGACCGCGCGCGAGCTGGAGGTCGTGACGCTGGTCGCCGCCGGGCTGTCGAACGAGGAGATCGCCGGGCAGCTGTTCGTCACGCCGCTGACCGCGAAGACGCATGTCAACCGAGCCATGACGAAGCTCGGGGCGCGGGATCGGGCGCAGGTCGTGGTGATCGCGTACGAGTCGGGGCTGGTGCGGCCGGGGTCAGGGCACTGATTCGTTGTTTCGCTGTTTCGCTGTTTCGCTGTTTCGCTAGTCCGTGTTTTCAGAGCGCGCCGCGACGCTGCAACGCCGTGAAGGCGAACCATCCCGGGATCACCGGCAGCCACCACGTCAGCAGCCGGAACACGATCACCGACGTCGCCGCGACCGCCGACGGCACCCCGGCCGTGGTCAGGCCCGCGGTCAGCACCGCCTCGACGCCGCCGATGCCGCCGGGCGTCGGGACCAGTGAGCCGACCGCCTTGGCCACCAGGTAGGCGACGCCCATCGCGGCCAGGTTCACGTCGTTCCCGCTGACCGCGTTCACCGACGCCCACAGGCAGAAGCTCGCCGCCAGCGGCAGCCCCACCGCGCCGCCGAACGCCTGCGCCAGCTTGCGCGGGGAGCGCGCGACCTGCAGGAGCTCCGGCCCGATGTCGGTGACCAGGGGCTTGGCCCGGCTGATCACGAACGCGCGCAGCTGCGGGATCGCGGCGATCAGCAGGCCGATCACGGCCAGCGCGATGACGACGCCGGTGACCGTCGCAGAGGGCGTGATCGCCGACAGGCCGCCGGACTCCTTCTGGTGGTTCCCGGCGAACGCGCTGAACAACAGCAACAACACCAGGTAGCAGGCGAAGCCGATGACCTGCGACACGCCGACGGCGGTCACGGCACGCGCCACGGGTATGCCGGCGCGTTGTAGGAACCGCGTGTTGACGGCCAGGCCGCCGACGGCCGCGGGGGCGACGAGGCCGGCGAAGGCCGCTGCGACCTGCGCGGTGATGGTCCGGCCCACCGGGACGCGTTCCTTGACGCAGCCCAGGAGGTTGAAGGCGGCCGCGACGTAGGTCAGGCCGGAGGCGACGGCGGCACCGACGACCCAGCCCCAGGCCTGCCAGGTGTTCAGCTTCGGTACCTGGAAGCCGGTGAGCTGGGTGGCCAGCAGGTAGAAGGCGATGGCGCCGCCGACGACGCTGAGGAGAGTTCGAGGTCTGACACGCTCCAGGCTGACCGGCTGGACGTCCGCCTCGGGGTGCAGGGCGACGATGCGGTCGCGGATGGCGCCGACGACGTCCGCGCGGTCGCCGGCGGCGCGGTGGCGTCGCAGGGCTTTGGTGGTGTCCTCGGAGAACAGGATCGGCTGCATGAGCGGGAGCAGGGAGGCGACGGTCGCGGGGCCGAGGGCGTCGACGGCTTCTTCGGTGGCGCGTCCGGGGCCGACGCGCAGGGCGAGGGAGACGAGGAGTTCGGCGCCGTCGAGGCGGCAGAGCATGTCCTCGGCGGTGATCTCGCCGTAGCCGACGTCGGTGAGCCACAGGCAGCCGGCGGGGTCGAGGCGGAGATGGTCGGTGGTGAGTTCGCGGTGCGCGAGTTGGCGGCTGCGCAGGTGCTGCCACAGGGCCCAGACGTCGTGGTGGAGGGCGGGGGTCCAGGCGCGGTCGGAGAGGTCGGCCAGGCGCGGGGCGTCGAGGTGGTCGTAGGCGAGCAGGGCGGTGTCCTGGTCGACCTGGCGGGCCGAGCGCAGGCGCGGGGTGCGGATGGCCGCGGCTTCGACGGCCATGGCCATCAGGACTTCGCTCTCGACCGTGCGGCGCAGGGAGAAGAAGCTGCGGCGGCGGACCGGGCCGCGCAGGCGGATCCACTGCCAGAGGCGGGAGGCGAGGTAGGCGGCGCGTTGGCTTTGGTCGAGGACGGAGAGGTCGAGGGTTTGTTTGGGGTGGTGCTGTTCTTCGGCGGCCGCGTGGCCGTTGGCTGCGGCGGTGACGGCGACGCGGAAGCGTCGCGCGCCGTCGGCGCCGGGTTCGAGGACGCGGACCGAGCCGGGGTGGGCGCGGAAGCCGTCGTGGTCGAGTTCGGCGAGGATGCGCGCGATGCCGGGGCGGGTGTCGAGGACGCCGCGTACGGAGATCCAGGCGGTGGCGACGATCTGGCCGAGCAGCGCCGACAGCAACACGCCGGTGACGGAGTCCTGGCCGAGCAGCACGACGGCGAGCCCGCCGAGCGCGGCGGTGGTGAGGAAGAGCGTGCGGTACTGGCTGCGGCTGAACCCGAGCACGGTCACCACCGCGACGCCGACCGCCAGCTGGACCTGCATCGGCGTCGCGCCGCCGATGGCCTGCGCTACGGCGGAGTCCTGGAAGTGCGAGGTGATGACGTTGACGCTGAACGCGGCGAGGTAGGCAACGGTCGCGGCGCCGACGGCATCGACGACCAGCACGGTCTCCCGCTTGACCAGGCGCTCCACGGCGAGGGCGACCGGCACGCCGATGACGGAGAGGAACGCCAGCACCTGCACCACGTTGAGCATGAAGCGGGGAAAGGCGGCGGCACGGTGCAGGATCTCCTGACGCAGGTCACAGCCCGCGCGGTGACCCACGACGCCGGCCAGCGCCAGGAGGACGGCGAGGGCGACGGCGCCGATGAGGCGGAGGCGGTCGGCGGGGAGGCGGATGCGGCGATTGGGGTCGGGGGC
>NZ_JAACYW010000521.1 GCF_015356825.1 Catenulispora rubra
GACCTGCACCGCACGCTGAAAACGGCGGCGGCACACGAATAGCCGCACGCGAAGAGCGGCCGGGTGGCTCGGAAGCCACCCGGCCGCTCTTGCGTGCTCCTTCAGCTCTGACCGCCCTGGTCGCCCTGGTCGCCGTGATCGCTTTGGTCGCCCGAATCGCTCGTGTCGCTCGTGTCACTCGATTCGTTCGTGCTGTCCGTGTCGTCCGAGCCATGAAGCAGCAGAGGCAGCACAGGCAACGGAGGAGGATACGGAGGAGGAGTAGGCAACCGAGTAGGCGGAAACGTATGGCGAGGCGGAAGCTGTGAAGCAGAAGGCTCGTTGAAGCGGATGGCCCCCGCGGTCACTGCCTCAGTGTCCTGAGGTTCCGTCGGCTCCTCCGGCCGGACGAGAACGCCGGCCGACTCCGCCCACTCCTCAGCAGTACGGAGGTTCCGTTCGGCATCACGCGCCCGCGTGATCGCCCGTGCGAGAGCGTCGTCGACCGCTGTCGATCCGCCGGCGGCCCCGGACGTCCGCGCTCGTTCGCGAACGTGCCACAACTCGGACTGTTCGTCGTTCGCGCGCTTCAAGGTTTCGGACCTGAGGTCGAACTCCTGCCGGATCTGGTCCTGCTCGATTGCCCTGACCTGCGCCGGCGTCAGAGGAGCCAACGGCTCCATGCCCGACGGCAGGGGCAAAGGCGGAGGCAGGGCTGCCGGGCCCTCGTCGTGCGGGGTCGGCGCACGCGTCAGATCCAGCGGACTCGCCACCTCGACCGGGGACTGCGCCCGCGACGGCTCCTGGGTCCCGGGCGGGGCCGCGGGTGTGCGGACCTGCTCGTCGGGGCCGCGCTGCGGCCGAAACAGCGGCATGGTCGCCGACCGCTTCAGCGGTCCTCGCCCGCCGCCGAGAGCGGATGCCGGTGCCGGCACCCCTCCGCGCGTCCATGGAGGCAGCTCCTCGACCGTGTCGTGCCTGCGCGGCACCCCTTCGCCAAGCCCTGCCAGGCCGGCCAGCCCGGGCCGCTCGGGGTCTCGCGGTGGCCGGTTCAGATCCTCGGCGACGCGCCGACGAAGGTCCTCCCGCTCGGCTTCGACGGCATCGGCAGCTTTCTGCCGGCTCTCGGCGACGTTCAGACGTTGCCGGGCGGCGGTGAGCGCGCCGCGCGCCGCGTCGACGTCCGCCTGAGCGGCAGCGCGCTGGGCCTCCAGCTGCTCCGCGTGGCCCGGTTCGTCCGCGTTCACCGGCGCATCCGCCAAGCTGTTCCGCAGGGCCGTGGCGGTGTTCAGTTCCTCCTGAAGCCGGTCGACGCGCTGCCGCAGCTCGGGGATCGTCGTCTCGCTTCCCTTCCCCTTTGCCGAATGTGTCTGGGGATGTCCCCCGCCCTGCGGCGGCGGCCTGCGCGTGGAGCGGATCGCGTCGTCGAGCACCGCACCGTGGGCGGTGTGCGGGGCCACCTGCAGGGGGTCGGCCATGGTCACCAGGTCCCAGGCGCCACGGTTGCCGGCGCGTCCGGGAGCGCCGGGATCCGCACCGGCGATGATGGCACCGTCCGGCGTGACGTGCACCGTCCCGGCGGTCGCCAGCACCGGGCGGTCTGTGAGCTGGGCCAGTGCCTCCGCGGCGGTCCCACGGCCGGGAACCGGCCGGTTCCCGCCGTCGGCGACCAGGACGATGGTCCGGCCCGCCAGGTCGCGGCCGGCGAGCACACGCTGGTGGAACGCCGCCGCGTTCATCGTCTCGCCACCGACGACGAACCGGCCGTCGCCGGTGGTCCGTACGTGCAGGAAGAACAGGTTGCCGTCCGCGGGCCGGTTGTAGGCGGTGATCAGCTCGGGCAGGGTGTGGTCGGGGGCGCCGTGCGCCGGGTCGGCGCCGTGCGCGGCGACGAAGAGCCCGGACGGCGTGGGCAGCCCGCGCGGGTGCGCCAGGCCGTGGGCCAGGGCCGTCTCCGGCGGCAGGCCGAGCTCCAGCGCCTTGGCGACCCGGAACGAGAGCGTGACCCGGCCGCCGGGGAGGTCGATGGCGCCGCGGGTGTTGCGGGCGTTCAGGGTCAGGTGGACGATCGCGTCCGCGTTCACCCGCAGCCACGGCACCTGGCGCAGGTACGCCTCGGCCTTCGGCATGTTCTTGAGCACCGCGAAGTTGTTGTCGCCGGTGTTCCGGCCGAGCGTGAGGTTGACCGCGTCGCCGGCGCTCTGGTGCCGGTGCGAGTTGGCGGGCTGCCCGCCGGTGAGGTCGCCGGAGGTCGCCGAGGTGCCGGCGTTGATGTTCAGCGACAGCCCGGAGCCGTGGGACTCGTTGCGGTTGAACTCCAGGAAGCCGTAGTCCACGGACTCCAGCCAGCCGTTGCTGTAGCCGCGGACGTGCGGGTTCGCCAGCTCCATGCGGACCGTCAGGGTGCCGGTGGTGTCGGTGAACACGCCGCCCTCGCGGACCAGCTCCGGCGAGGTGAGCCCCTGCGGGCTGAGGATGTGCTCCAGCTGCCGGGTCAGCATCGGGAAGGACAGCAGGTAGTGCAGCGCGTCCTGGGCCCTGGTGCCGTCGTCGGTCAGCCGCGCCACGGCCGAGGAGTGCCCTTCGCCGTTGACCGACGCGGTGGTCCCGGAGAAGCGCTTCATCGCCTCGTCGAACAGGACTCGCAGCTTGGTGTGGTCGAACCCGTAGTTGACCACGTCGTGCTGGAGCAGGTCGCGCGGGGTGATCCCGAACGGCCGGTCCCCGAGGGCCGCGGCACCGGAGCCGGCGGCCACCTCCTGGACCGCGACGTTGCGGTCCACGGGACGCTGCGGCCGGTTCGGCGGCTGGAGCCCGAAGGCGGCGCGGAACCGGTCGGCGACGCTCTTGGGGGCCGCATTGGCAACTGCGTTCTGGGCCGGCGCGGGAGCCGGCGCCGCGGGCTCCCGGGCCGGCGGCAGCACGTCGTCGTGCAGCATGTCGGAGGGGATCAGCACCCGTTCGATCATCGGCACGTCCACGCTCGGCCGCTCCCGATTCCGGTCCGAGACGCCCTGGGTGTGGTCGGAGACCAGGCGGGGCACTCCGAGCAGCGCCGTGTCGAGGAGCCGTGAGGGATTGACCGTCCTGCGGATGGAGACGTTGATCGTGTACTCGCCGGCGTAACGGTCGGCGGGGCCGGAGGCGAAGTAGGTGTCGCGGATCGCCTCGGTCCTGGTGAGCGAATAGCCCTTGGACGTCGAGGAGAAACTGGTGATGCCGGTGCCGACCGACCCGCCGCCGAACCGGTCGAGCGGGACGGGAGGTGGCGGCAGGGCCCCGGGGGCCAGGGCGGGCG
>NZ_JAACYW010000522.1 GCF_015356825.1 Catenulispora rubra
CTTCGTTGTGGACGAGCGCGACCACCTCGTGGCCGTGCTCGCGGAGCTCGGCCAGGACGTGCGAGCCGATGAACCCGGTGGCGCCGGTGAGTGCGACTTTCATGGTCTTCACCCTTCTGCGGGTTGGTGTGGTTTCGACTTGCGTCTTCAAGTGAGACTCTAGGCGCTATGACTTGAAGCGTCAAGTGGAAAGAGTGAAGACCGATGTCGAGATGCACGTCCTTGCGTGATGCGTGATGCCTTGACTTGAACTCTCAATCCTGGTCGGGGAAGACGAGCTCGGCGTTCACGCCGTCGGCGAGCAGGAAGTAGCCGAGGAACGTCACCCCGTCCTGCTGCGCGTCGAAGCGTGCGATCCGCACGCCCTCGGGCTCGTGGAACACGTCCCCCGGCCCGAGGACGACCGCGGGCTCGCCCTCGATCTGGTACACGGCCGAGCCGGTCTCGATGCTGCCGAAGACCGGGCCGTTGTGGACGTGCAGCCCGGCGGCGTATCCCGGCGCGATGGTGATCCGGCGGATCTCGACGCGGTGCGTGGCGAGGGGTTCGGGCAGCTTCTGGTCCATGACGATGACTCGGCTCATCGGCGGCTCTGCTTCGGTGGCGGCCGTGTCGGCCTCGGCCTCGGCGCCCGCGACATCCGTATGTCCGGCCTCGTATTCAGCGTCCGTCACGGCATCGCCGAACTCTGCGGTGCTCCCGTCCTCCGGCAACTCCTCGATCGCCAGATGGGTCATGGCGCCGTCGGGCGTCGCGCCGTGCCAGTGCCATTCGCCCGCCTCGATCCGCACACTGTCGCCGGTGTGGACGGTCTCGACCGCACCGCCGCGGCGCTGCATCAGCGCCGTGCCGTCCGTGACGACGAGGACCTGGCCCAGCGGGTGGTGATGCCAGCGGGTGCGGGCGCCGGGTTCGAAGCGCACGCTGTCGACCTGCGTGCGGGACGGGCCGGTCGGCACGGCGAGTCCGTCGATGAGAGCGCCGCCGGTGATCCACTCGGACGAGGCGGGGATTCCGGTGCGGGGCGCGCGGGAAATCTGCATGATCGGTCTTCCTTCGGTGGTCAGCGGACGGATGGGGCGCCGAGCAGCGCGAGCACGCCCTCGATCGCCTGCTGGAAGGCCTGCGGGTCGTTCGCGGCGCGCGCGAGGACGTACCCGCCCTGGAGGGTGGCGACGATCGCGGCCGCCGTGGTCACCGGATCGAGCGCCGGGTTCAGTTCGCCGTCGGCGACGCCTTCCGCCACCAGGGCGGCCAGGCGCTCGCGCAGCCAGTTCAGCGTCTCGGCTACCGGCGCGACCAGCATCGGCGTGGCCATCACATCCGGGTCCTGGGTCAGCCGGCCGATCGGGCAGCCCTTCATGACCTCGCGCTCGCGACGGAGGTAGGTGGAGATGCGCTCCAGCGGGGTGCCCGGGCCGGACAGCAGGGCACCCACGCTCGCGCGCATCTCTTCGGCGGTGCGGTCGATGGCGACGCGGGCCAGCTCCTCCTTGCCGGAGAAGTGGTGGTACATGCTGCCCTGGCCGGCGTCGGCCAGCTGCTGGATGGTCTTCGGACTGGTCGCGACGTAGCCGCGCTCCCACAGCAGCGTGCGGGTGCTCTCGATGAGCCGCTCTCTCGTACTCACGGAGCCAGTGTACATACCAGTAGGTACAGAAGGTCGACGACTCTGGGCCGGGCCCAGTCCAGAGCGTGTCGAAAGGCGGCGCCTACTCGCCGCGCAGTGCCTCCATGACCGGCACAAAGGCCTCCATCCACGGCTCCAGCACGGTGAGATACGAGATGCCGAAGCGCTCCCGCTGCGCCCGCAGCTGCTCGGCCATCTGCTGCGTGCTGCCGATGAGCAGGATCGGCAGTTCGAGCGCCTGGTCCTCGGTGAGGTGCGGGAGGTGGACCAGGTGCGGCCGGATGGCGGCGCGGCGGTCGTCCGTGGGCATGATCATCTGAATCAGGAGATTGAGTTCGGCCGGCTCGGGGCGCTCCGCGGCGAACTTCCGGTACGCGGCAACGCGTGCTTCCAACTCTTCTGCACCGAGAGCACGGGGACTCCCCATCGGATCGGCCGGATTCGCGGCGGCACCGGTGAACGCGACGATCTCGGCGTGCCGCGCGGCCAGCTCCAGCATCCGGTCCCCGTTGCCGCCGATCAGCAGCGGCGGCCGGGGCGTCTGCAGCGGATGCGGCGCGAAATCCTCGGCGACGGCGAGCCGATCGAGCTCCTCGATCGTGGCCCGCAGATGCGCGACGCGCTCGCCGGGGGTGCCGAACGGCAGATTCGCCCTGTCGTGCTCGGCTCTTATGTAGCCGGTACCGAGTCCGAGTTCGAGGCGGCCGTCGGTGAGCAGATCCGTCGTGGCGACCTCACGGGCCAGCAGCATCGGGTTGAAGAACCCGGCGTTGAGCGTGAACGTCCCCAGTCGCGGCCGCTCAGTGGCCTCCGCCGCGGCGACGAGCGCGGGGAACGGCGCAGGCATGCCGAGGTGGTCGGCCACGGTGATGACATCGAAGCCGAGCGCCTCAGCCCTGCGGCACTTCTCCCGCCATCGATCGCGGGCCGCCGGGGTGATCATGTTGACGCCGAATCGGAAGGGACGAACCATGAGCGACACCTCGTGAGTGTTTCGGGGTGGTTCGGGCGCCGGGAGCGCGGGCGCCCCCGAAGCGGATCATAGCCCTGAGATGCGGACTCGGGCCGTCGGGATTCTCAAGTCCGCCGCGGCGCTTGAGCCCCAGTAATTTAGAGCTCTGATATAGGGGTTACCCGTACCGTCTCGCGATCCGAGACATGGTCACTGAGGTTTCGAGCGCGGGCACCGGTACCCTTGGCTGCATGACGAGCGATTTGTCCACAATGCAAGACACCGAGGCATCGCAGGAGGACGCGCGCGGCCGTCTCCTGGAGCTCCGCGCCAGCATCGACAACCTCGACTCGGCCGTCGTGCACCTGCTCGCGGAGCGTTTCAAGTGCACCCAGCAGGTCGGGCGGCTGAAGGCCAAGTACGGCATGCCGGCGGTCGACCCCGACCGCGAGGCCGTGCAGATCAAGCGGCTGCGGTCGCTGGCCGAGGAGGCGCGCCTGGACCCGGAGTTCGCGGAGAAGTTCCTGAACTTCATCATCGACGAGGTGGTGCGCAACCACCGCAACCACGCCGCGGCGCAGTAGCGCAGTGGCGCGGTAGGCGCGGCGGACCTCGCCGGCGCCGGCCGTCCGCCATCAACGGTGCTCGGTGGACGGCCGC
>NZ_JAACYW010000523.1 GCF_015356825.1 Catenulispora rubra
CCCCCGACCCTGTCGACGACCACCAACCAAGCGATGATGCTCGGCTGGCCCACCGACTACTCCCTCTTCCCCGGCTACACGACCTCGAAGTCGCAGGCGGCCCCGACCGTCGACGCCATGATCCACGCCTACGGCAAGCCGGTCGACGACGGCACGCGCAACGTCCTGACCAACCTCGTCGGCTCCTTCAAACTGTGCGGCTACCAACTCAGCTCCTACACCTTCACCCTGCGCTGGGCCGGCGACCTGGCACACTCCGGCGGCCAAGGCGCAGCCCTCGTCGACGTCAGCCACGGCGGCGCCACCTACCGCATGGTCGGCTTCGACTCCTACAAGGGAGTCTGGCTCCAGCTGCCGACCGCGATCGACACCGGCGAGACATCCCACGTCGAGGCCGTGCCCCTCCCCGAACTCGACCAGCCGGCCCAGACCATGTACGCGGCCGTCGTCGCCGCCCCCGGTTCCCGGGTGACCATCTCCGGCACGGAGAACCACGGCCCCGGCAAGGGCTCGACGCCCTTCCAGACGGACCCGGTCACGGTCGGCTCGTCCGGCGTCGCCGAGGTGAAGCTCACCAGCACCGAAGCCGAAGGCCTCCTGCCCTACCCGACGATCACCTCCGTGACGGTCATCCGTCCCGACGGAACCACAGCCGCGGCACCGCTGGTAGGCGGCACCAGCACCGCACAGGAACAGTCGGCACGCGAGCTGCTGCCCGCGAACACGGTCTGCCCGGGCCCGACACCGGAGACGCCGGGAACGCCGGGAACGCCGCAGACCCCCGGGACGCCGTCAAAGCCCTGACTCACCCGATGTAGCCCCGGACACGCACACGTCCGGGGCTACCCGACGTACGCGAAGCTCAGAGCATGGCCGGCGCCCAGTCCAACCACGCACCATGCGGCCCGGCCGTCCCGAGCGAGAAACACCGCTCACGACCAGCCTGATAAAGCACCGCCGCCACCGACTCCACCCGCGGCGCGGACGGATCCTCCACCGGCCGCTCGACGAACAACCCCAGCCCGACCGAATCAGCTTCCTTCAGAATCAGCACCAGGTCCCGACGCGAACCCAGAGCCCTGACAAGCTCGACGAACGCACCGCGGCCCTCGGCGTCGAAATGCCCCAGCGTGTTCGACACGAAGACGCATGGCACCGCCGGGGCCGCCACCTTCCCGACCGCCGCCGCCAAGATGTCGACCGCGTCGCCCTTGCGCAGCCGCACCGGATACCTGACCGCCATGGCCAACGCCGCGTCCAGTCGAGCCCGGCGGGCGGCTTCCTCCGGCCAGACCTGCGCACGCAGCCAGGCCCGGGTCTCGGCATCGGCCGGGTTCAGCGGGTTCAGATCGAGGCCGACCCGCGAAGAGATCCGCAGCGCCTTGCTCACAAACGGGCCGAACGTCTTCGCAGTCGCGGCACCGCGGATGGGGCATCGCAGCACCGGTCCCAGCACGTCCTCACGATGGTCGGAACTCGCCAGAGGCGGACACTCCAACACCGAACCGTCGGCGAATTCGTATTCGTACCCATACCGATCCGGGTACAGCAGCAGCCCCGCGCTGGTCCCAACCTCGATCAGCCCCAGCGGCCGCCCCAGCCCCGCCTGAGCCCAGCCGAACGCCGGCCGCAACTGCGCGGCCCGCAGCGGCTCGTTGCTCTGGGTATCCCCCGCGACCAGCAGCGCCTCAATCCGGTCGCGGTGGCCGAGGACGAACCTCTCGAACACACCCGCCAGCTCCGCATCCGGCGCGCGGTCACCACCGAACGACGCGTAGTACGCGGCCAGCGGATCGTCCAGATGGTCGGCAAGCACCCGCTGCACGACGGCGAAGAACAACGCCACGTGCCGGTCGCCGGCCGCCTCAAACACTTCCCGCAACCGCGCGTCGCCGGCGACCTGGTCGGCCAACGCCGCATAGAGCGGCGAGGTACCGGCCGCATCTGTCGCGAACCTGCGGAAACCCTCGATGCTCATAGCGACACTGTAGATCGCGAAGCGTCGCGAACCGTCACCGAACCCGGCGGACCGCGGTGGGTTCCAGCAGCCGCGCCATCGTGCCGAGCATCAACTCGCGCGCCCTGGCCATCGACACCGCGGGATCCCCGAGCGCCGTCGGCAGTCCGATCCCGTCCAGCAGCGAGAGGATCACGATCGCGTCCGGCTCCGGATCCCCGGACGCGAACGCCCCGCTGTCCATCCCGGCGCGGATCGCGGCGGCGATGAGCGTGCGCCACGCGTTGTAGTCGCGCAGCACGTCCTGCCGCATCTCCTCGTCGCGCATCCCGTAACGCCACGACTCGATCCACACGCGTCCGCTCTCCGGCGCCTCCGGTCGGCAGCCCTCCAGCACCGTCTCGATGATGCGCACCAGGCGGTCCCACGGGTCCGGGACCTGCGCCAGTTCCTCGTGCAGGCGCGCCGTCTCGGTCTCCGAGGCGTGCTTGAACGCCGCGATCAGCAGGTCCTCGCGGGAGCCGAAGTAGTACTGCAGGGTGCTGACCGGGACCCCGCTGGCCGCCGAGACGTCCTGGAAGCGGGTGCCCTCGGCGCCGCGCTCGGCCAGGACCCGCACGGCCGCCTGGAGCACGTCGGTCTTGCGCCGTCCGGCCCGCCGACCGCTCCGATGCGCAGGAGCAGGCACAGGAGTGGATGGAGGCGGCGTGCTCATGGCCTGAAGTCTATAGACCTCGACGGAAATACCCGGGGTAACGCCAGCGCGCGATCAGCATCAACACCACCCCGACCAGCAACGCTCCGGCACCGATCAGGAAGATCCCGCCGACCCCCGCGAAGTGCGTCGCGCTGCTGGAAGCCGGCAGATAGGACCTGATCGACAGAACGAAGGCCCCGAGCAGCGCCAGGCCCCCGATCAGCGGAAGCACGCCCTTGGCCAGCAGGGCGCGCCAGCTCCGGCGCAGGTCCTTGCGGAAGATCCAGACGCAGGCCAGACCCATCAGCCCGTAGTAGAACGCGATCAGCAGCCCGGTCGCCGACGCCGAGTCGGCCAGGACGTTACTCGACGACAACGCCAGCAGCACGAAGAACGCCGCCGAGACGACCCCCATCGTGACGGTCGCCACGCCGGGGGTCAGGTACCGGGGATGAACGCGCGCTAGTGCGGTGACCGGTCACGTTCGCCGGGTGGTGTGACAGTGCGGGTCGCAGGCCTCATCTTTGGTAGTAGCGGGATCGCTACTGAAGGTGGGGCCTGCGATGGCAGAACCGGTTCGGGCACGA
>NZ_JAACYW010000524.1 GCF_015356825.1 Catenulispora rubra
CCGCCACCCCCGCCCCCGCCGCGCGTCCCACGCTGGTCGAGCTGGAGCAGAGCTCCCCGTTCGCCGACCGGCACATCGGCCCGGACGCCGAGGCGGCCGGCCGCATGCTCTCCCTGCTCGGCTACGACTCGCTCGACGCGCTGACCGAGGCCGCCGTGCCCGGCTCCATCCGCCTCACCGAGCGCCTGAACCTGCCGCCGGCGCGCTCGGAGTCCGAGGTGCTGACGGAGCTGCGCGACATCGCCGGCCGCAACCGCGTCTTCCGTCCCATGATCGGCCTGGGCTACCACGGCACCTTCACCCCGCCGGTGATCCTGCGCAACGTGCTGGAGAACCCGGCCTGGTATACCGCCTACACCCCCTATCAGCCGGAGATCTCCCAGGGCCGGCTGGAGGCGCTGCTCAACTTCCAGACCGTGGTCGCCGACCTGGCCGGGCTGCCGGTGGCCAACGCCTCCCTGCTGGACGAGGCCACCGCCGCCGCCGAGGCCATGACCCTGGCCCGCCGGTCCACCAAGTCCAAGTCGCACCGCTTCCTGGTCGACGCCGACGTCTTCCCGCAGACCCTGGCCGTGCTGCAGACCCGCGCCGAGCCGCTGGGCATCGAGCTGGCGCTCGCCGACCTGTCCGCGGACCAGCTGCCCGAGGGCGAGTTCTACGGCGTGCTGGTGCAGTACCCCGGCGCTTCCGGCCAGGTCCGCGACCTCAAGGCGATCGCCGAGGCCGCGCACGTGCGCGGCGCGCTGGTCGCGGTGGCCGCCGACATCCTTTCCCTGACCCTGCTCACCTCGCCCGGCGAGGCCGGCGCCGACATCGCGGTCGGCTCCACGCAGCGTTTCGGCGTGCCGCTGGGCTTCGGCGGACCGCACGCCGGCTACATGGCCGTGCGTGAGAACCTGTCCCGTTCGCTGCCCGGCCGCCTGGTCGGGGTGTCGGTGGACGTCGACGGTGGGCAGGCGCTCCGGCTGGCGTTGCAGACCCGTGAGCAGCACATCCGCCGCGAGAAGGCGACGTCCAACATCTGTACCGCGCAGGTGCTGCTGGCCGTGATCGCCGGGATGTACGCGGTGTACCACGGCCCCGAGGGCCTGACCGCGATCGCCCGCCGCACCCACCGCTACACCGCGGTGCTGGCCGCCGGGCTGCGCGAGGCCGGGGTCGAGGTCGTGCCGACCGCGTTCTTCGACACGCTGACGGTGCGGGTGCCGGGCCGGGCCGCCGAGATCTGGCGCGCGGCGCTGTCCTCGGGCGTGAACCTGCGGCTGGTCGACGAGGACACCGTCGGCGTGTCCTGCGACGAGACCACCGACTGGGCCGACCTGCGGGCGGTGTGGTCGGCCTTCGGCGTCGCCGGCCAGACCGGGGGAGCGGCGGCGGGCGTCCACGAACTGGACGCGGCCACCGAGGACGCGCTCGGCGAGCACGTGCGCGGCACCGAGTTCCTGACGCACCCGGTCTTCCACGCGCACCGCTCCGAGACCGCGATGCTGCGCTACCTGCGCAAGCTCGCCGACCGCGACATCGCGCTGGACCGATCGATGATCCCGCTCGGCTCCTGCACGATGAAGCTGAACGCGACCACCGAGATGGAGCCGATCACCTGGCCGGAGTTCGGGGCGATCCACCCCTTCGCGCCGCTGGACCAGGCCGCGGGCTACCTGTCGCTGATCGGGCAGCTGGAGGGCTGGCTGGCCGAGGTCACCGGCTACGCGCGGGTGTCCGTGCAGCCGAACGCCGGCTCGCAGGGCGAGCTGGCCGGGCTGCTGGCCGTCCGCGCCTACCACCGTGACCTCGGGCAGGAGCAGCGCGACGTGTGCCTGATCCCGTCCTCGGCGCACGGCACCAACGCCGCCTCCGCGGTGATGGCCGGCATGCGCGTGGTGGTCGTGGCCAGCCGCGAGGACGGCTCGGTCGACGTCACCGACCTGAAGGTGAAGATCGAGAAGCACCGCGACCAGCTCAGCGTGCTGATGATCACCTACCCCTCGACGCACGGCGTGTTCGAGGAGGAGGTCACCGAGATCTGCGACCTGGTGCACGCCGCCGGCGGCCAGGTCTACGTGGACGGCGCGAACCTGAACGCCATGGTCGGCCTGGCCAAGCCGGGCCACTTCGGCGGCGACGTCTCGCACCTGAACCTGCACAAGACCTTCTGCATCCCGCACGGCGGCGGCGGCCCGGGCGTCGGCCCGGTCGGCGTCCGCGCGCACCTGGCGCCGTACCTGCCGAACCACCCGCTGCACCCGATCGCGGGGCCTCGGACAGCAGAGAACGCAGCCGGCGGCGTCGGCCCGGTCTCGGCCGCGCCGTGGGGCTCGGCGGGCATCCTGCCGATCCCGTGGGCGTACATCCGCCTGATGGGTGCCGAGGGTCTGCGTTCGGCGACGCAGCACGCGATCCTCGCGGCGAACTACGTGGCCAAGCGGCTGTCGGAGCACTACCCGGTGCTGTACACCGGCCCGAACGGCCTGGTCGCGCACGAGTGCATCATCGACCTGCGCCAGATCACCAAGGACACCGGCGTCACCGTCGACGACGTGGCCAAGCGCCTGATCGACTACGGCTTCCACGCCCCGACGATGTCCTTCCCGGTGGCCGGCACCCTGATGATCGAGCCCACCGAGAGCGAGGACCTGGCCGAGCTGGACCGCTTCTGCGAGGCGATGCTGGCGATCAAGGGCGAGATCGACCGCGTCGCGAGCGGCGACCTGGACCGCGAGGACAACCCGCTCCGCCAGGCCCCGCACACCGCCGCCACCCTGGTCGGCGACTGGAAGCACGGCTACGAGCGCGCCGAGGCGGTGTTCCCGGCCGGCGTGAACCCGGCGGACAAGTACTGGCCGCCGGTGCGGCGCATCGACGGGGCTTATGGGGACCGGAACCTGGTGTGTTCTTGCCCGGCGCCGGAGGCTTTCGAGGGCTGATGGTCCGAGGGCTGATGGCTGATGGTTCGGTGAGCGCGGTGGCGTTCACGTAAGGCGAGTGCTTGGCGCCCCGCAGACTGAGTTCGTGGTCTGCGGGGCGCTTTGTCGTGGCGGCGCGGGCGGCGCCGTGTGTCAGGCGGCCAGGGGCACGGCTTCGCTGTGTGCCTCGGGCGCGTCGAGTGGCTGCGCGGTGCTTCGGGCGCGCCAGGCGCGGGTGAGGGCAGTGGCCAGGAGGACGGGGGTGGCGGCGATGGTGAAGCAGGCGGAGAGGGGGCAGCGCGCCGTTCGACGGCGACGGCGTCGAGGCACACCTGGCC
>NZ_JAACYW010000525.1 GCF_015356825.1 Catenulispora rubra
GGGCGGGGGCTGATCGGCTTCCGCACTCGACACCGGACCGTCTGCCGGAACGTCCGAAGCACATGACGTGCTTGAAGCGCCCGAGGTACCGGCACCATCGAACCAACTAGCCTCCGGCGCACTCGCCGTTCCGCCAGCCTCGCCGGCGTCCTCGGCTATCTCGCCGTCATCCTCGTCGGTCTCGTAAGCGCCCAGCTCGAACCCGGGCCGCTCGCCCTCGCCCCCGAAGACCAGCGCGCCCTCCGGGCTCCCGGCGGACCGCACCGGCAGCGCATGACCGCCGGCCGGCACCGCACCGCCCGCATCGCCCCCGAATCCCCCGTCGCCGGACGGCCCGAAACCGTCCGGCCTCAGCATCCCGGTCAGTTCGTCCCGCCGTCCCCGTCGCCGTCACCGCCGCCGGGCTCGAGGCCCTCGAAGATCTCCTTGCACTCCGGGCACACGGGGAACCGGCTCGGGTCCCGCGAGGGCACCCACACCTTCCCGCACAGCGCTACCAGAGGCGTCCCGAAGACGGAGGCCTCCATGATCTTGTCGCGCTCGGCGTAGTGCGCGAAGCGCTCCTCATCACCGGGCTCGTAGCGATAGTCGGACTCGACGCGTTCCTCGACGATCGTCGAGCCGCCGGTGTCCGTGTCCGGTTCGAAAGTCGGCGTGCTCATGCTCTTGAGTCTATGCCGCGCCGCACCCCGGCGAGCAGCGTTGCGGTGCGACGCGGCACTGGATCGTTACCTGCAGGTCACGGGGGCTAGCCGTGCAGGTAAACGATCCCCAGTTCGGTGAGCTGCCAGAGCTGGTCCGCCGCGCCCGAGTACGGCTGCAGCTCGACTACGGGATTCCCCGAACCATCGGTCGAGCCGCCGATCGTGGCAACCAGGTTCTGGTTCTGCGCCGACGACACCGCGTAGTAGCCGCCGCCTTCCGGCGTGAAGAACCAGTGCTGGTTCGCATTGCCGTTGCAGCCCCACTGCTCCAGCTTCACCCCGGCCGCGGCCTGCCCGCCGGTGGCGTCCAGGCACATGGTCCGGTTGCCGCTGAAGTCGACCTCGTAGGAGCCGTCGGACTTGATCTCGGTGACGAAGGACTGGTTCAGCCCGCCGGTGGCCGCGTAGGTGATCAGCGGCCGGCCGTTGGTCGAGTCGCCGTCGGTGCCGCCGCCGGAGAAGTCCCAGACCTTGCCGCCGGCCTTGCTGGTCAGCTGGAACCAGCCGCCGTCGTCGACCTGGTCCATCCACGGTTGACCCGGGTTCAAGGGCCGGATCGTGGTGCCGTCCTGCTGGTCCAGCGTGCAGTACGACTCAGCGTTCGCCGACGCGTAGAAGTCACCGAGGCACGCGCCCTCGCCCTGATAGCCGGCGACCCGCAGGTGGTAGGACTGCCGGATCTCGTCCATGCAGATCAGGCCGCCGAACAGGACCTTCTGGTCGCAGCCGTTGCGGGCCATCTCCGAGGTGTCGATGACGTCGCCGTTGGTGTACTCGTACGGCGAGGACGTGAACTCCGCGCAGACCTCGTGGCCGTAGCTGACGCGCCGCTGGTCCAGGTACCGCACGCCGGGCACCTGTTCGGCGGCGTGCCGCAGCGCGTCGGAGAACAGCGGCACCACCAGGTTGTGGCCCCAGGCCAGGTCCTCGGTGGCGGCCGGGCAGCCGTTGGCGACCTTGCTGACGTAGTTGTCGATGCCCGGGCGCAGGTCCGGGGTGATCGGCGTGAAGTAGGACTGGAAGACGAGCTGGTAGTCCGAGTCCGCGTAGCCGGCGTTGCGCATGGTCTGTCGGACGTCCTCGATCGCCGCGACCACCTTCGGCTGCACGGCCGCGGCCCGCCGCTGGATCTCGGCGGTGCCGATGGTGTCCCGGCAGCCCTGCGACTGCGGGATCGGGAAGTACTGGTTGAGGCAGGACTCCATGATCCCGGTGGCGTATCCGTCGTAGATGCATCACCGCAGGTCAGATCAGCCGCCGTTCATCATGCAATCACAGATGAGCAGACGGCTACCAGACTTCCTAACTGTGAGGTCCGTGCGCATCGGGCCGCCTAACGAAATGAACCCCGGCGCCTGGCGGGCACCGGGGGGGGTATGGCCGCTTGGGGCAGCTATTCGAATTCGTCAGTGGTGACCAGCTCGACCACGAGGTCGGCAGCTTCCGGGACGCACGCGACCACGGTCCAACCTCCGACGAGAGCGGCCCGCGCGGTGAGACCCTTCTCGCTCAGCTCGACGGCTTCACAGTCGGTGCCGTTGACGCTGAGTACCGCCGGGTAGAAGTCGTGGCTCGACTGGTCGAGTTCTCCGGCGCATGCGTCCAGGGCCTCAGAGAACGGCTTGTGTCTGTCCACCGCGACGTGGAACATCAGCCACGTCAGGGCCGCTCGCGGGTCGGCATCGGACCACCCCGGACGGTTCACCAGCGCTCGCGCGTCGGTTCCCGGGTACCGAACCTCATTGGTGACATGGCGCAGCTGTCCGTCGATCCGTTGCCCGCGTCTGCTCGTGACGCCGATGCGCTCGTACCCCACCAGGCGGGCAACGGGTAGATCCGGTTCGACGGTGGTCAATGCGAGCCCCCGCATTTCGTGATGTAGATCGTTGTGTTAGGCGAGGTGTAGTCGATCAGGATGGGCAGATGGTTCGGGTCCATCCCTTCCGCATGGTAACGAAGCCGCCAGGTGCCGACTCTGCAACTCGCCGACACCAGGAACGAAGCATCGGGGTTATACGAGTCCTGAATTTCGTAGCTGTCCGATCCCTCGGTGTTCCACGAGTTCGTCGGGTCGCCGCCTGACTGGTATTCGAGAAACAACTCGTGTGTGAGGGTAAGCGGAGGCTCCAGGCAGATCACCTGAGCCCCTCCGGTGATGATATGGCTCGGATGGTCGTTGTCCCATTTCTGGAGCGACAGCGCGGCGGTGCACGACTGGCCTCCGGCATCGGGTGCACCGCTGCTGAAGCTGGACGCGGGGGGATTGGCTCCCGACTTGGCTCGGGTGCTGGGCGAAGGGGCGATGTTGCCGCCTGATGAACCTCCCGATGAGCCCCCCGAGTTCGAGCCTCCGTCAGAGCCCCCGCACCCTCCGGAGCCCGCGCTTGTGCTGACGATCACGAGGCCAGCGAGGATCAACGTTCCTAGTGTTCTCCTGTTCATGTGCTCCTCCAGTAGTGAATAAGGGGCCGTACAGCACCCACCCGTCCGGCCCCGGAAGGATGGGCTAAGGAGCCGGACGGGCGGGGGTCTTC
>NZ_JAACYW010000526.1 GCF_015356825.1 Catenulispora rubra
GTTCCTGACCGAGCGTGCTGAGCTTCCGTTGGAGCAGGTCGCGTCGGCGCTGGTCCGGGATCGGGCTGCGCTGTCGGATCGCGCGGTGGTACTGGCAGCAGACCGCGTCGACGCGGTGGCCGCCCTGGGGGCACTGGCGCGCGGCGAGTCGGTGCCCGAGGTGATCACAGGCTCGGTGGTCGATGACGGTGTGGTCGCGGTGCTGTTCACCGGCCAGGGGAGCCAGCGTCTGGGAATGGCGCGGGGCTTGTATGAGCGGTTTGCGATTTTCCGTGAGTCGTTTGATGCGGTGTGTGCGGCGTTGGATGCGGAGTTGGCCGGTCATGTGGATCGGTCGGTCGCAGAGGCTGTATTCGGTACGGATCCTGAGGTTCTGAATCAGACAGTGTTTGCCCAGGCGGGGCTGTTCGCGGTTGAGGTGGCGCTGTTTCGTCTGGTTGAGGGTTGGGGTGTGCGTCCGGAGTTCGTCGGTGGTCATTCCTTGGGCGAGTTGACCGCGGCGCACATCGCTGGGGTGTTGTCGCTGCCGGATGCTGCGGCGTTGGTGGCGGCGCGTGGTCGGCTGATGCAGGCGTTGCCGGATGGCGGCGTGATGGTGTCGGTGGCTGCCGGGCTGGAGACCGTATCGCGGTTGCTGGTTCCGGGTGTGGACGTGGCTGCGGTGAACGGTCCGGCCTCGGTGGTGTTGTCCGGCGCGGCCGAGCCGGTGCAGCGGGTGGTTGCAGCGTTGAGTGAGCAGGGCATCAGGACTCGGTCTCTGGTGGTGTCGCACGCGTTCCATTCGGTCTTGATGGAGCCGATGCTGGCTGAGTTTGAAGCAGTCGCGCGCCGGCTGGAGTACCACGAGCCGCAGATCGGCCTGGTCTCGGCGGTGACCGGTGAGATCGCCGATCCGAGCTTGGTGTGTGATCCGGAGTATTGGGTCCGCCATGTGCGGCGGCCGGTGTTGTTCGCCGATGCGGTCCGGTCGTTGTACGAGGCTGGCGTGTCGACCGTGGTGGAGTTGGGCCCCGACGCGGTGCTGTCGGCGATGGGCGCGCAGTGCCTGGACGACCCGGAGGCGATGGCGTTCGTACCGTCGTTGCGGTCCGGCAAGGACGGCCTCGTGGCGATGCTGACCGCGCTCAGCGCGCTGCATGTGCGCGGTATCGCAGTGGACTGGTCCGCGCTGCCGGCGACCGACTCTGCCGCCGGTGACATCGACCTGCCCACCTACGCCTTCCAGCACCAGCCCTACTGGCTGCACGGCGGACCCGACGCCACGCCTCCCATCATCACCGACGGCTTGTTCCGCGTCGGATGGGAGCCGATGCCGGCGCGCTCGACGGTGGCCGGTGAGAGCCCGGCGCCGATCCCGCTTCCCGTCAGCACGGTCGACGACATCCGTGCGCTGGCCAGCACCGGAGCTGGCGCCTCGGCGCCGCAGGTGCTCATGGTGGACGCCACCGGCGGTCCGCGGAGCGATGCCGACGGAATCCTGCAGGCCGCGTCCGGAATCCTCGCGCTGCTCCAAACCTGGCTGGCCGAACCGGCGCTCGACGAGACCCGCCTGCTCCTCGTGACGCGCGGCGCGGTGGCGACACGGGCCGCGGCCGAGCTGACCGACCCGGCGGGCGCCGCGATCTGGGGCCTGGCCCGCTCGGCCCAGGCCGAGCACCCGGGCCGCCTGGTGCTGCTCGACACCGACGGCGAGCCGCCGTCCCCGGACGTCCTCTCGGCGGTCCTGCTCGGGGACGAGCCCCAGGCGGCGGTACGCGGGCCGGAGCTCCGGGTACCGCGCCTGGTGCCCGCCGCCCCGATCGCGAACCTGACCACGGACCCGCGCCCCGACTCCCACCGGAACCCCGGGCCGGAGCGAGAACCGGCACCGCGACCGGCATCAGAACCGGCATCAGAACCGACATCAGAACCGACATCAGAACCGACATCAGAACCGCACGCACCCGGAACCGTCCTCATCACCGGCGGCACCGGCACCCTGGGCCGTCTCCTCGCCCGCCACCTGGCGCGCGCCCACGGCGTCCGCTCCCTCCTCCTCGCGAGCCGCCGCGGCCCCGACGCCCCCGGCGCCGCGCAGCTCGTCGCGGACCTGTGCGAGCAAGGATGCGACGTGCGCGTCGCGGCCTGCGACGTGGCCGACCGCGCCGCACTGTCCGCGCTGCTGGCCTCGATACCGGCGGACCGCCCGCTGACCGGAGTGATCCACACCGCCGGCGTCCTGGACGACGGCGTCGTGGCCGCGCTCGACGCCGAACGCCTGGCGCGCGTCTTCCGGCCGAAGGCCGACGCGGCGTCGGCCCTGGACGAGGCGACGCGCGACCTCGACCTGTCGATGTTCGTGCTCTTCTCCTCGGCCGCGGGGATCTTGGGCAACCCGGGGCAGGCGAACTACGCGGCGGCGAACGCGGCCCTCGACGCCGTGGCGCAGCGCCGCCTGGCCGCCGGGCAGCCGGCCCTGTCCCTGGCCTGGGGCGGCTGGGCGGCCTCCGGCGGGATGACCGCGCACCTCGGCCCGGCCGACGTCGAGCGCAACCGGCGCATCGGCATGTCCGAGCTCTCCGCCGAAGCAGGCCTGGACCTGTTCGACCGCGCGCTGCGGTCCGCCCGGACGCAGTCCGACGACGCCGTCCTGGTCGCCGCCGAGATGGACGTGCGAGCCCTGCGGGATCCGGTGGTCACGGCGACGCTTCCCGCAATGCTCCGTGCCCTGGTACCGACACGGCGGCGCCGCACCGCGGACCGCGGACCGTCCTCGCAGCCGGCGTCGCCAACGGCGCACAGCGACCTGGCCGGGCGGCTCACAGCTCTGGAACCCGCAGAACAGGACGCGTACCTCCTCAACCTGGTCGCCGACCAAGCCGCACACGTCCTGGGCCACGCGTCCGCGCAGGGCATCGAACCCGCCCGCCCGTTCCGCGATCAAGGCTTTGACTCTCTGACCTCGGTCGAACTCCGCAACCGGCTCAGCGCCGCGACCGGCCTCCGGCTCCCGGCCACCCTGGTCTACGACCGCCCGAGTCCCCGCGAACTGGCCGCCCACCTGCGCTCCACGCTGGTGGCCACCGAGGCCGCCGATGGCGAGCAATGGTCGGCGTTGGTCTACCGGACACGCTGCAGAAACTGCCCGGCCCGGCCGCGCTGGCGCTGGTGTTCCTGCTGCCCGCGCTGGAGGCCTCGGTCTTCCTGGGCTTTCTGATCCCCGGCGAGATCGCCGTGGTGATCGGCGGC
>NZ_JAACYW010000527.1 GCF_015356825.1 Catenulispora rubra
GGATGTCGATGTGCAGGTTGGTGTTGTTGGAGGTGGTGGCTACGGCGGCGCTGGTGGCGACGTTGCTGTAGTTGTCGACGGCCAGTCGGACGCGGCCGCGGTGCCAGCCGCGGGTGGTGGAGGGTACGAGTTCTGCGCGCAGGTCGGCGAATTCTGCGACGCGCAGGATGCCTTCGATGGCGTAGGTGTTTTCGCGGTCTTCGCGTGGGGTGATTTTCACCGCGTAGGGCTGTGGTCCGGCTTGTGCCTCGGAGCTGCGCGGCGGCGTGAACGTCAGCTGTGCGGTGCCGGTGGTTCCCGGGTACAGCCGCAGCGTCTGTGGTTCGACGACGGCCCATTGTCCGGGGTCGCCGGTGGCCTGCAGGTGGTATTCCTCGACGATGTCGCCGGTGTTGCGCACGGTGATCGCCACCGTCGCCTCGCCACCCGGCTCGACGTCCGCCGTCACCGGGTTCACATCAACCCACACGATCCGCTGCTCCCTGCGTTCCTCGCCGGCGTGCGCCCGCGCCGACTGCTCGGACGGGCCTGCCCGGACACCCGGACACCTTACGGGCCGGTCAGAGGCCTTCGACCGCGGCTTGGGGATTCCCGGAGGATTCCCGGACTCAGGGGTCTACCCGCCCCGCCCGTTCGGGCAGAACCGAGTGCACCTGCGTCCGTCCCTGTGGACCTATCGAGGGGGAGCCGACATCGGTCAGTGTGGCGGCTGAACTTTTTTGCCCGAGTACGGTTTTCGACCCGAGTACGGTTTTTTGCGAGGAGACATCGACCATGCCGACATATCTGTCGCCAGGCGTCTACGTGGAAGAGGTCGCCAGCGGCTCGCGGCCGATCGAGGGCGTGGGCACCTCGGTCGCGGCCTTTGTCGGCCTCGCGCCGCGAGGGGCCCTGAACGCGCCGACGCTGGTCACCAACTGGTCCCAGTTCGTCGCCGAGTTCGGTGAGTTCACCGAGGGCTACTACCTGGCCCATTCGGTGTACGGGTTCTTCAACAACGGCGGGACGACCGCTTACGTGGTCCGCGTCGGCGGCGTCGAGGGCGGCCTGGCCGGTCCGGGCGCCGTGGACGGGGGCGACGGCCGGGCCGTCAGCTCCGGCCACCGGGGCGTCGTGACCGGCGCCGAGCGCCAGGCCCTGACCGCCGGCGAGCCGGTCGCGCTGGGCGGGTTCAAGGTCACCGCCCAGCCCGGGGCCTCCGGCCAGGTCACGGTCGAGGTCACCGACGTCCCGGCCGGCGAGGGCGGCGGCGACAAGGGCGGCGACGCCGCGGACCGCTTCCGGCTGCTCGTCAAGGTCGACGACAAGGTCGCAGAGACCTTCGACGTCTCGGCGAACAAGAAGGCCGGCCGGTCGTACGTCACCACCCAGGTGCGCGAGCGCTCCAAGCTGATCATCGTCGAGGAGGCGGGGTCCGGGACCCTGGCACGGCCGGACAACCAGAGCGTGGCGGTGCCGGCCGCGGCCGCGGGTAGCGGTGCTGCCGGCGGCGACGCGCCGTCGTCGGCCCCGGTGTCCACCGGCTCCTACATCGGCGACTCCGCCGACCGCACCGGCTTCGGCGGCCTGGAGGCCATCGACGAGATCACCATGGTCGCGGTCCCGGACCTGATGTCCGCCTACCAGCAGGGCACGATCTCCCAGGAGGAGGTCAAGGCGGTCCAGACGGCCTTGATCGGGCACTGCGAGCTGATGGGCGACCGGGTCGCGATCATCGACCCGCTGCCGAACCTCAACGCCCAGCAGGTCCGCAACTGGCGCCAGACCGGAGCCGGCTACGACTCGCACTACGCGGCGATGTACTACCCGTGGATCCGGGTCTTCGACCCGGCCGCCGGCAAGTCGATCGCGGTCCCGCCGAGCGGCCACATGGCCGGCGTCTGGGCCCGCAGCGACGCCGAGCGCGGCGTGCACAAGGCCCCGGCCAACGAGATCGTGCGCGGCGCGGTGGACCTGGAGCTGCAGATCACCAAGGGCGAGCAGGACCTGCTCAACCCGATCGGCGTGAACTGCATCCGCGCCTTCCCCGGCCGTGGCATCCGCATCTGGGGCGCCCGCACCCTGTCCTCGGACCCGGCGTGGCGCTACCTGAACGTGCGCCGCTACTTCAACTACCTGGAGGAGTCGATCCTCACCGGGACGCAGTGGGTGGTCTTCGAGCCGAACGACCAGGCGCTGTGGGCGCGCGTGCGGCGCAACATCTCGGCGTTCCTGGTCAACGAATGGCGCGGCGGCGCGCTGTTCGGCTCCCGCGCCGAGGACTCGTACTACGTCAAGTGCGACGAGGAGACCAACCCCCCGGAGTCGGTGGACGTCGGCCGGGTGATCTGCGAGATCGGCATCGCCCCGGTGAAGCCCGCCGAGTTCGTGGTGTTCCGCCTCGCGCAGATCTCCGGCGGCGGCAGCGAACTGGAGGAGTAGGCGAGCCCCGCGCGCTCCGGCCGGTCAGGAGAACTCGCATGAGGCCGGGGCGCGCGGCCTGCCTTCCCGCTCTTTGTCTTCGACCCCTTATTCACCCCGTTCACCGCGTTCACCCCGTCCACCGCGGTGAGCGCACACTTGAAGGAATCGGATCACCATGGGTTTGACGAACGGCGACTCCGCCGCCGCGCACAACTTCGCCCTCCAGATCGACGGCGTGCAGGTCGAGTACCTGGCCGAGGTCGGCGCGCTCCAGCTGGAGCAGGACGTGATCAAGCACGTGCAGAACAACCCGCAGGGCAAGCCGATCGTCCGGATGATGCCGGGCATCTCCCAGGGCGGCACCGTGTCGGTGACCCGCGGCCAGACGCAGAGCTCGTCGTTCACGAACTGGATCAACGAGTCGCTGGCCGGGAACATGGGCTCGGCGCGCAAGAACGCGACGATCATCTACATGGACTACATGAACAACCCGATCAAGCGCTACGACCTGCGCAACGCGTGGTGCTGCAAGGTCGAGACGGCCGGTACCAAGGCCGGTGAGGCGCAGGTGCTGACCGAGCAGGTCACGATCACCTTCGAAGAACTGGTCATCGCCTGATGAAGCGCTCGCTCCCGGGGGCCGCGACGGCGGCCCCGGCGGTGCCGGCGCAGGCCGGGGCGGTTTCTGGGACGGTTTCCGGTGTGGTTTCCGGGATGATGGACGAGGGTGTGGCGGCGGTCGCGGTGGCCGAGGGCGGCTCTCTGGTTGCTGCCGCGCCTGCTTCCGCCTCTGTCTCCGCC
>NZ_JAACYW010000528.1 GCF_015356825.1 Catenulispora rubra
CCGCCCGGATCCCGCCGTGACCCAGCACCCTGGCATCCGCGCCCATCACCAAACGCCGCGCCCGCTCATCCAGATGCGGAAACAACACCAGGTACTTGTCGGCCAGCCCCGCCGCGAACTCCTCCACGGATATGCCCATACCACAACAACGATCCCCAGACCCGAAGGCTACGGGTTAATCCTCTGCGAGCCCTAAAGATCGCCTGTAAACCACAAGCAAATACCATCACCCACACCCAAAGAAGGCAGCGCCGATGCCTCAGGAGACGAAAGGCGACACGTGCCCCGCGGCAGGGATGCCGATCGTGATGACCAGGCCGCCGAAGTTGGGGCTTACTGCGAGTGTGCCGTTGAGGGCTGCGATGCGGTTGGCGACGAGCTGCCAGCGTGCTGTGGTGGCGATGTGTGAGAAGTCGGAGGCCTCCGGGTCGAACAGGACCACGCCGAGGCGGCCGTTCTGCGCCGAGAGTGAGATCAGGAGGCGGGCTTCGCCGGGTGGCCAATCGCGCAGCAGGATCGCTAGACAGGAGTCGACGCAGGCCTCGATGTGCGCTGGGAACCGTGGCAGGTCGGCGGCCTTCAAGGTGGCGGGGCGGTGCACGGTTTGCAGCAGGGTGCTGAGCGTTGCGGCCAGGCTCGTCGAGTCCGGCGGCGCTGCCGCGAGGTCGGGCGGATCTGACGGCGCTGCGGCGGGGCCGGCTGAGTCAAGCGGTGGCGGCGGCGCCGCATGCCGCCCACCACGATGACGCCGCCGATCGTTCGCGTCGGCTGACGTAGCCGCAGCACGTATTGCCTTGATACGCATGCCGGAACCCCCTGGAACGCGGGCCTCCGGCGCTCCACTCCCACCGGATCCGAAGGCTCTTCCAGCATCGGGAATCGCGAGCCGCGGCGCGATCGTGCAGGCATGCCGAAGCCGAGGGGGTGCGTGCATCCCCTCGGCGGTGTGGTTGTTGCGGAGCAGGTACGTACGTACCCCTAATAGGGGTACGTACAGGGGTACCTACCCCTAACCCGGCAGGGGCCGGTCAGATCAGGCCGAGTCCACGTGCTATCAACCCGCGCTGTACGTCGTTGGTGCCGCCGCCGAGGAACGCCAGCACCGACAGGCGCAGGCCCTGCTCGAAGATGCCCGCACCCGGAGCGTCGGGGGTGCTGAGGGCGGCCGTGGGGCCGAGGATTCGGAGGGCTTCCTCAGCGAGCTGTCCGCCGGTTTCCGCTGCCAGGACGCCGGCCATCGCGGCGGTGAGGCGCGCGGCGTGCGGGTTGGTGGTCGACTCGGCTTTGCGGGCCGCCTCGGCGAGGAGGACGCATACCGCCTGGACCTGGACGGCCACGGCGCTGAGTGCGGCTCGCTTCGCGGATCCAGGAAGGCCGATGCCAGCAGGATCGGCAATGCTAGCAACCCCGGTGGGACCGGCGATGCCAGCAGCCCCGGCGGGATCGACGATGCCAGCGGTCCCGGCGGAACCGGCGATGCCAGTAACCCCGACGGCAACCGCAGCGGCAGAAGCGCGCGCCGCCGCCAGAAGCTCGTCGAGCTGGCGGCGCGAGATGCCAGCGAGTTCCGTCGCAAGCAACAAGCGCTCGCCGGTCAACGTCTCCGTGATGACCTGCCAGCCACTGTCGACCGCACCGACCCGCGCATCGTCGCCCACCCGGACGTCCGTGAAAGTCACCGTGCCGCACGTCTGCCCCGACAGCGCCTGGAGCGGCTCCGTGCTGATCCCCGCCGTCGTCATGGGGACAATGAACATGCTGATACCCGCCATCGGGGGGTTCGCGTCCGGGTCCGTACGGGCGGCGAGCCACATGTACTCAGCCGTGCCGGCGTTGGTGATCCAGGACTTCGTCCCGTTGATCACCCAGCCATCACCGTCCCGGACAGCGGTCGTGCGAAGCGACGCGAGGTCGGAACCCGCCTCGGGCTCGCTGTAACCCAGGCAGAACGTCAGCTTCCCGTCCTGAATCCGAGGCAGATACTGAGCTTTCTGTTCGGCAGTGCCGTACCTGACCAGCGGCGCGCCGACCACCGAGACGGCCGCGACCGCATTGGCGACCGGAATCTGCCGATACGCGATCTCGTCGTGGACCGCCAACTGCTCCGTCAGCGTCGCCTCGCTCCCGCCGTCTGCGGCAGGCCACGTCATCCCGAACCACTTCCGAGCGGCCATCGCCGCCACCACACCCGCGTCGTCGCCCTTATGAAACTGCCGGTCGCCGGTGTGCTGCGCAGCGCAAAAAGCCCGCGCCTGCTCCCGAACCGCCGTCGCGCCCATCGGAGAATCCACAGCGGGCAGGCCATCCGCGGACGCGATCAGCATGTCAGCTACCGTCCCTTCCGGCGGCGGGCAGGCGTCCAGCAGCGTGACGTCAGCATGCACCCGTCGGAACAGCCAAGGCCCCTCATGCCCCTCGAAATACGCGCCGGCGCCGAGCGTGTGATGCGCGCTGAGCTGGACGCGCGGCGCGACAACCGCCGCATGAGACACCGCGAGCTCCGTGGCCAGAATCCGGTCCGGATCCTCGCGGCTGTGCCTACGAACAGCGTCCGCAATAAGAAGCTCGCCAGCAGCCAGCTCGATCTCGCGACTAGCCGTGCGCTGCTGCACCGCGCCGAGACTACCGATCGTCTGCCCGAACTGCTTGCGCACCTTCGCATGCGCGATGGACGCATCATGACTCCGTCGCGCCGCCGCCATCGCCCGCGCCGCTAGGCCGAGCCTGAGCAGCGACAACGCCCGAGCGGCCGGCTCCGGATCGACGTCGAACACCGCTTCCGGCACGCCGAGATGCAGCCGCGCCCACGCCGGCACGGCCAGCCCGGGCACCGGGACGGCGAACTCCACCGGCCGTACCCACGCGCATCCACCGCCAGGCGGCAGAAGCAGCACGTGAGAAGCCGCGATCCCGCCCTCCGCGAACGGCACGGTCTCGACCATCGGATCGGCCGCCACCACCAGAATCCTGACATCCCCCGTCGAGACGGCGGCGGCCAACTCCCGCGTGGCCGAGTTCCCCGGGGGACTGGTCAACAGCTGCATGGCGACGAAGCCATCCATGATCGGCAGGGGGCAGGCCGCAGCACCAGTAGCCCGCACGAGCGCCATGACACCCCCGAGCCCGCCGAGACTGCCGGAGCCGCCAAGCCCGTCGGAGCCGCCAAGCCCACCAAGGCCCCCAGCGTCCCCGAG
>NZ_JAACYW010000529.1 GCF_015356825.1 Catenulispora rubra
GGGTTCGGTGGCTTTGGCGGGGCCGGGGTGTCCGACGGTTCGCCGCAGGCCTCTGGATCGCCGGTACCAGAATCCGTGTCGGGTTCCGTCAACCCCGAGGACGCCCGCACGGCGCTGCTGGCGGTGCGCACCGAGGTCGCCAAGGCCGTGGTAGGCCAGGACTCGGCGGTCACCGGGCTGGTCATCGCGCTGCTGTCGGGCGGGCACGTGCTGCTGGAGGGCGTGCCGGGCGTCGCGAAGACGCTGCTGGTGCGTTCGCTGGCGGCGGCGCTGGCGCTGGATTCCAAGCGCGTGCAGTTCACCCCGGACCTGATGCCCGGCGACGTGACCGGCTCGGCGGTGTTCGACAGCCGGACCGCGGAGTTCTCGTTCCGCGAGGGCCCGGTTTTCACCAACCTGCTGCTCGCCGACGAGATCAACCGCACTCCCCCGAAGACGCAGGCGTCGCTGCTGGAGGCGATGGAGGAGCGGCAGGTCACGGTTGACGGCCGACCGCGGCCGCTCCCGGAGGTGTTCCTCGTCGCCGCGACGCAGAACCCGGTCGAGTTCGAGGGCACGTACCCGCTGCCGGAGGCGCAGCTGGACCGCTTCCTGCTGAAGCTGGTGCTGCCGCTCCCCGGCCGCGACGAGGAGATCGGCATCCTGGACCGCCACGCCAACGGCTTCGACCCGCGCGACCTGGAAGCGGCCGGCGTGAGGCCGGTAGCGGGGCGCGCCGACCTGGCGGCGGCCCGGGCCGCGGCACGCAAGGTGACGGTCAGCCGCGACGTGCTGGGCTACATCGCCGACCTGGCGCGTGCGACGCGGGTGTCGCCGTCACTGTCGCTGGGCGTCTCGCCGCGCGGCGCCACGGCGCTGCTCAACACGGCACGCTCGTGGGCCTGGCTCGCGGGGCGCGGGTACGTGACGCCGGACGACGTGCAGGCGCTGGCGAAGCCGACGCTGCGGCACCGGGTGCGGCTGCGCGCCGAGGCGGAGATGGAGGGCGGGACCGCCGACGGGGTGCTGGACGCGGTGCTCGGCGCGGTTCCGGTGCCGCGGTAGGCGGCGGGTGATGGCGATGGTGGTTGCGGTGGGGGTTGCCGCGGAGACTGCTGCGGAGGCGGCGGGGGCTGCGGTGGGGCAGGTCGCAGAGCTGTGGCACGCGCACACAATTCAGACAGCTGCGGCGGATCATCGGCGCTCGGCGGTCCATGCCTGCGCGGCCACTCTCATCATCCCGCTAGGGGCGCTGTCATGGCTCTGACCTGGCGTGCCGGCGCTTTGGCCGCACTCGGTGCGGTGTTCGTCGGCCTCCTGCTGCCGTCGTGGGTGGGCATCGCGGTGGTGGCTGCTGTCGTGGCGGTCGGGGTGGTCGTCGACGTCGCCTTGGCCGGTCCCGTGCGCACGCTCCAATTCGAGCGCAGCGGCGACACCACCGTGCGGCTCGGCACCACAGCACGTGTGCAGCTGGTCGTCACCAATCCTTCGGGGCGGCGGGTGCGGGCCCTGATCCGCGACGCGTGGCCGCCGTCGGCGGGGCTGCAGGGCGTCGCGCGGTCGACGAACCGGCTGGGCGATCCGACCGTCGTGCAGCCCCGGCACGCGGTCACGATTCCGGCCGGCGAGCGTCGGCGGATCGAGTCCGTGCTGGTGCCGACCCGGCGCGGCGATCGGCAGGCCGAGCACGTCAGTGTGCGTTCCTTCGGTCCCCTCGGCCTGGCCGCGCGGCAGCGCACGATGCGCAGCCCCTGGCGCGTGCGGGTACTGCCGCCGTTCCTGTCCCGGCGGCACCTGCCCTCGCGCCTGGCGCGCCTGCGCGAGCTCGACGGCCGTACCTCGCTGCTGGTGCGCGGGCAGGGCACGGAGTTCGACTCGCTGCGCGACTACACGGCCGGCGACGACGTCCGCTCCATCGACTGGCGCGCCACCGCACGCCGCCACATCGGCGACCACTACGACGTCGTGGTCCGCACCTGGCGCCCGGAACGCGACCGCGCGATCCTGATCGTCCTGGACACCGGCCGCACCGCCGCAGGCCGCATCGGCACCGAGGAACTGGGCACCGACGGCGTCCGCCTCGACGCGGCCCTGGACGCCTCACTCCTCCTGACGGCACTGGCCCTGCGCGCCGGCGACCGCGTGGACCTCCTGGCCTACGACCGCCACGTCCGCGCCGCCGTCACCCGCACCGCCGCCAGCCAGACCCTGGCCCGCGTCACCGAAGCCATGGCGGTCCTGGAACCGGAGCTGATCGAGCTCGACGCCCGCGGCCTGGTGACCACCATCCTGAACCGCGCCTCCCAGCGCGCCCTGGTGGTCCTCCTGACGAGCCTGGACTCGGCCCCCATGGCGGAGGGCCTCCTCCCGGTGATCGGCCGCCTCACGGCCCGCCACGAGGTCGTGGTCGCCTCCGTCGCCGACCCCCGCATCGAGCAGATGGCCCACGGCCGCGGCGACGCCACCGCAGTGTACGAGGCGGCCTCAGCGGAACGCGCCCGCGCCGAACGCCGACACGTGGCAGACCTGCTGGCCAAGCACCGGGTGACGGTGGTCGACCAGCCCCCGGCACTCATCGCGCCAGCACTGGCGGATGCCTACCTGGCGCTGAAGGCAGCTGGGCGGCTGTAGGAAGAAAGATTGATGGGCCGGCCAAGAGCCGATGGGCCGACCGATGGTGCCACGATTCGAGTGCTCTGCGGTCCGCCACAACGGCAGGCAGCTGGGGACCGCAAAGCAGTCGCCTCGCGCAAGCAGGCTCACCGGCGCCTGTCTAGGAGCCGGAGCGGGCACCTTGGCCGAGCCGCACATCGGGGCGCTCCGGTAGTCGCCTCGCAATGAGCCAGTCCGTGCTCGGATCAAGCTGCCGCCGCGCCCTGGCCGAGCTACGCGCAGGAGCTAACCGGTAGTTGCTTCGCAATGAGCCAATGCGAAGCGCGAATCCAGTCGCAGCGCACGGATTGAGCCAGCACCGGCAGGCTCTGAGCCGGCGTCGCGGGCCCGGTCGGTCGTGCTGCCGTGTGCTTATCCGTGCCGGAAACGCAGTAGACCCCCGATGGAAAACCATCGGGGGTCTACGTGAAATTTAGTTCGGCCGCGTCCTACTCTCCCACCAGGTCCCCCTGGCAGTACCATCGGCGCTGGCGGGCTTAGCTTCCGGGTTCGGAATGGGACCGGGCGTTTCCCCACCGCTATGGCGGCCGTAACA
>NZ_JAACYW010000053.1 GCF_015356825.1 Catenulispora rubra
ACACACCCAGATTCACCAACGACGTCAACCCGGTCCACGGATGCCTCAAACCACTCACACCACCTCCAACACCAACCAGAACACATACATGCCCACCACAACCAACGGCATTGGGGCCTCCTCGACGAGGGGGCGACCCGTGCGTCCGGCTGTTTGGCGGCGGTCCGCGACTGTTCGGCTTTGCATCCGCTGTTGCCTGCGTCGCGTTGTGCGGTGGCGGTGCTGCTTGTGGTCGCCGGGTTCTGGGTCCCTCGCCGCGTCATCGCCGTAAACGGAACCAGCCCGGTTTGGCGGAATCAAGCCGCATCGCTGCTGCTGTGGTCCGGTTGCGCCCGGCTTGATTCCGCCAAACCGGGCAGGTTGGCTGCGCCCGCTGACGCGGCGAGGGACCCAGAACCAACACCCCGCATGGTCCTTCGGACCCTCGAACGACACGGCCGGGCCGGGCTCACCCGTCACCACTGGCCCCCGACCGCCCGCCCACTGCGAGCCCTAAGACCGCCGCCGCGGCGTATCCCGCGTCCCGTACTTCCAGCCGGTCATGCACACCTCAAGCTGGTCGTCGTCCAGCGGCTCGGGCGCGAGCGCGAAGGTGTCCCCGGCCGCTCGTGCGCGTAGCCCGTCCAGCATCACCGCCAGGTGCCGGCGCCAGACCTCGGGGTCGGCCGGGGCCGTGAAGTCGACTACGCCGACGGCTGAGATCAGCAGCACACCGACGTCCGTCGCGACCACGTCTGGGCGGAGGTCGCCCTCGATCTGGGCGCGGTCGATCATCTCGTAGAGGGCCGGTTCCACGGTCTCGCGGACGACCTCCTCTTTGTCCACCTCGCACTGTTCCAGGTACTTCTGCCGGGACAGCATCAGGTCCCGTAGTGCCTTGTCGCGGCCTTGGGATTCCAGCATCGCCGTCATGAAGTGGACCAGGCCGTCCCAGGCGCGGGGGAGGGCCATCGATTCGGCGACGATGCGTTCGATGGAGGTGAGCATGTCGGCGAACAGGGCGTCGATCAGGGCGTCGCGGTTGGGGAAGCGGCGGTAGACGGTGCCGACGCCGAGGCCCGCTTCGTGTGCCACCTCGTCGAGTGATGCGTCGAGGCCTCGGTGGGCGAAGACCGTCTTCGCGGTGTCGAGGATGAGCTGCCGGTTACGTTCGGCGTCCCTGCGGAGCGGACGGGCCGGGGGCGGGTTGGGGGCCGCCACGGGTGTCGCCACCTCGGTCTTCGCGTTCGTCACGGCTTGCTCCTGCCAGTGGCGGCGCCTCCGGGTGGAGGGCCGGGTGAATCTTAGACGCAGTTAAATGGAACACCTCTCTCCATGTGGAGGCAAGTCCTCCACATTGCTGGTACAGTCGATCCGGTAAGTGGAAGAGGCACCTCCGGATGCAGGGGACGAGAACCATGGCAGATGTCACGACGACGGGAGCGGGTGCGCAGACAGCCGACGCCCCACCTTCCGTCTCCACCGACCCCCACCACGCCAGGCGCTGGTTCATTCTGGGGATCATCGGTCTGGCCCAGCTGATGATCGTGCTCGACGTGACCATCGTGAACATCGCGCTGCCGGACGCGCAGAAGGCGCTGGGCTTCTCGAACGGCGACCGGCAGTGGATCGTCACCGCCTACTCCCTGGCCTTCGGCAGCCTGCTGCTGCTGTTCGGCCGCGTGTCCGACGTCATCGGCCGGCGCGCGATGTTCCTGATCGGCCTGGTCGGCTTCGCCGCGGCCTCCGCCCTGGGCGGTGCCGCCCCGAACTTCGAGATCCTGGTCCTGGCGCGGGCGCTGCAGGGTGTCGCGGGGGCCATGCTCGCCCCGGCCGCGCTGTCGCTGCTGTCCACGACCTTCACCGAGGCCAAGGAGCGCGCCACCGCGTTCGCCGTGTTCGGCGGTATCGCCGGTTCCGGCGCGGCGATCGGCATGCTGCTCGGCGGTGTGCTGACCGAGTTCCTGAACTGGCGCTGGACACTGTTCGTCAACGTCGGCATCAGCGTGATCGCGATCGCCGGCGCCGCCGTGCTGATCCCGCGGCACGCGCGCAGCGCCGACCGGCCCTCGCTCGACATCCCCGGCACGGTCCTGGTCTCGGCCGGCCTGTTCGGCATCGTCTACGGCTTCGCCAACGCCGAGTCCCACCCGTGGAGCGCCCCGGGCACGTGGGGTTTCCTGGCCGCCGGCGTGGTGCTGTTGGTCGCGTTCACCTTCTGGCAGACCCGCAGCAAGAGCCCGCTGCTCCCGCTGCGCGTCATCCTGGAGCGCAACCGTGGCGGCTCCTACCTGGCGATGTTCCTGACCGGCATCGGCATGTTCGGCGTCTTCCTGTTCCTGAACTACTACCTGCAGGAGATCCTGAAGTACTCCCCGGTGATGACCGGCGTCGCCTTCCTGCCGATGGTCGCCGCCCTGATGATCACCGCGACGATCAGCACCACCCAGCTCTACCCGCGGATCGGCGCGAAGATCCTGGTCTTCGTCGGCATGCTGCTGGCCGGCGGCGGCATGGTCTGGCTCACCGGCATCAGCCTGAACTCCAGCTACGTCTCGAACATCCTCGGCCCGATCGTGCTCGTCGGCATCGGCATGGGCGCCATCTTCGCCCCGGCGATGAACGCCGCCACCTCCGGTGTCGAGGCCCACGACGCCGGTGTCGCCTCGGCGATGGTGAACACCGCGCAGCAGATCGGCGGCTCGATCGGTACCGCGCTGCTCAACTCGCTGGCCGCCACCGCGCTGACCAACTACCTGGTCGGCAAGAACGCCGGTAGCCCGGTGGTGCAGGCGAACGCCGCGATCCACAGCTACGTGGTCGCGTTCTGGTGGGCCGCGGCGATCTTCGGCGTCGGCGCCTTCATCTGCGGCCTGATCCTGAAGTCCGGCAAGCCCGACCCGGCGGACCCGGACGCGGCCCCGGCGATCCACGCCTAGTGGTTCGGAACGTGTAGCAGGACGCGAACGAAAGGCGCGGTCAGGCGGTGAACACCGCCTGACCGCGCCCTTTGCTGTGCGTGGGGGGTTACTTGCTCAATTGCCTACTCGCCTAGCCGACGACCTTCGGGCCGAGGGTGTTCAGCGCCTTCTGCACCAGTGCCTGGGCGTTGTTGCTCAGGTTCGCGTTGGTGCCGTTCACGACCCACGACGAACCGGAGAAGATCACGACGGTCACGCCGTTGTCCACGCCGCCGGTGGTGCCGCTGCTCGGGATGCCGAGCAGCGAGGCTGCCTTCACCGACGCCTCGCCGAGCTCGCGCGAGTCGTTGGACGAGGTGGTCTGGCTGTTCCCGGTCTGGGTGTCACCGAAGATCGCGCCGATGACCTTGCTCTTGTAGAAGACCAGCGCGAACTGCCGGCCCGAGATGCCGTGCTCCTTGTAGAAGAAGTGCGGGCACGGGGACTTCTTGTCCCAGCAGTCGTCGCCCAGGACGTAGTACGGCACGTGGTGCGCACCGAGCTGCTTGCCGTTGCTGTCCTGGAACGTCGTCTGGCCCTGGTGGTCGGGGTCCGGGTCCGGGTCGCTGCCGTCGTCGTCGATGGCCATGCTCGAGGAGTAGGCGTAGACGCCGGTGGCGACCTGGTACACGTTCACGTTCATGGCCCGCGTCATCGTGTTGATGTGGGGCTTGGTGTTGACCTTGGTCGAGGTCGTGGAGTGGCTCTTGACACCGGCCAGGACCTGGGCGGCCGTGTACGTGGTGTCCGCGGCGACGGGCTGCGCCGAGACGGTGTGGGGGGTCGCGGCGGCGTGGGGGACCGCGGCGTGGGCGTTCGCGACGGCGAACTGGGTGGCGAGCGCGAGTGCTCCGGCGGCTGCCAGGGCAATGCGCGTACGGGTCGACGACATGGGGTGGTGGCCTTCCGCTTCTCGTCAGTAAAGTTTCCTAACGAGAATCGAAGCACCGTCGCACCCGGTTGCGCAATCGTCCATCACTTGATCATCTTTAATTTACTTCCGCTTGGTGTAGGCGGGTGTAGGCGGGTATTTCTCGATCTTGCCGGGAAAACGATCTACGCCGAATCCGGATCAAGCCCCGGCCCGCAGGCCGTCGACGTAGATCGCCAGGAAGCGCCGCCACTCGTCGGTGCCGGCGTCGATCGAGTCCCCGATGACCCGGGTCATGGCGCGCGTCAGCGTGGACAGGTCGGCCACCGTGAAGTCGGCGCGCAGCCGGCCGTCGGCGTGGGCCCGGTCGATCAGCTCGCTCGCGTGCCCCACGCCCTGCTGGCACGACTTCACCGCGCCGGCCGCGTCGGGCAGGTCGCGGGCCAGGGCCTCGTTCAGGCCGTGGTCCTCGGCGTGCATCGCGAACAGGTTCTCCAGGTAGCCGACAAAGCCCTGCCACGGATCGGGATCGGCCAGGGCCGTGCTGCCCAGCTCCTCCAGCGCCGCCAAGCGCGCCGGGAAGATCGCCTCGAAGAAGGCGTCGCGCGTCGGGAAGTGCGCGTACAGCGTGCTGCTGTCGTCACCGGGGTCGGTCCCGGCCTCGGCATGTCCATGGCCCGCCGTTTCGGCCGCGCCGGCCGCGCCGTCGCGCTCGTCCCTCGGCGCCCTCGCCATCACCTCGGCCGCGATGCGCAACTACGCGCTGACCCTCAACGCCGGCCTGGCCGACACCGGCGTCTACGCCGGCACCCTCACGATCGGCGGGCTGATCGAGCGCGGCGACATCCACGGATACGTCCTGGCGCATCCGGAGAACTTCGGCGACGTGCCGCCCGCGACGCTGAACCCGGACGACATCGCCGGCACCGCGTGGGAGATGTACGCGGCTCGCGATCGCGGCGAGGAGGTATTCAGTGTTCTGAGCTGACCTCGCGGCCGGCAAGTCTCTGCTATTGAGCCGCTCGCTACGGTAGGTCACCGATGCCTTACGGAGCGATCGATGTGCTCAATCCGCAATCCTTCCCGATGTGCCGGTGCTCACAAGTGAGCGTCAGTCCTCGAATAATGAGAAGAGTTCACGTATGATGGATTCTTTGTGTGCCGTCGGGACTCTCGATGGCCGATGTACGGGGAGGTGTGGCGGACCTGAAAGCGCTGAAGAAGCCGGAGCGCCACGCGGCCCGGCAGGCCTGGAGGCTGCCCGGCAGCGATCTGGAGCGGATGTTCACGCTGGTGCGCGAGGTCGGCCAGGTGGAGCTGAAGTTCACCGTGGCCGAGGAGTCTTATGACGCCGTTCGCGCGTTGCTCGGCATCGGAGTCGAGCGCGTACGGAACGTGTACTACCTCGACACGCCGGACCTGACACTGCGTCGGCACGGGGTGCTGGCGCGAGTGCGCGGCGGTGAGCGGCTCAACGATTCGGTGGTCAAGCTCCGGCCGATAGATCCCGACCGGGTCCCGACCGCCATGCGCCGGTGCGAGGACTTCAGCGTCGAGGTGGACGTGACGCCCGACAGCTTCGTCTGCTCCGGAGCGCTCAAGCAGCGCCTGGGCCGAACCTCCGTCGAGCGCGCCGTGGAGGGTCGCAGCAAGCTGCGGACGCTGTTCTCCGACGACCAGATCGCGCTGATGGACAGCCGGCTGTCCGGCCGCGTCACCATCGACGAGCTCGACGCGCTGGGCCCGGTCGAGGTGCACCGCACCCGGCCGCGCGACGGCGAGCCGGGTGACGGTCTGGAGCTTCAGGAGTGGATGTATCCGGACGATTCACGGCTGCTGGAGGTGTCGACCCGGTGCACGTCGACGGATCTGCTCCAGACCGCGCTGGACGCGAAGGCGTTGCTGGACCTGCACCGGATCACACAGTCGGGGCCGTGTCCGACCAAGGCCGACACGACGTTGGACTACTTCACGCGGCAGTAAGTCGGCAGTAGGCGGCAGTAGGTCGTCAGGCCGGCAGGTCGTCAGGCCGACGTCACCGATTCACCTTCGGCAGTGCCAGCGTGGCCAGCGTCGTGGCCGCCAGCAGCACCACTGCGATCAGCAGGCTGAGATGCATCCCGGTCACGAACCCGCCGTGCTGCGCGACCAGCGCGCCGAACCCGGCCACCGCGAGCGCCCCGCCGGTCTGCCGGAACGAGTTGAGCACCCCGCCGGCCAGGCCGGCCCGCTCCGGCGCGATCCCGCCGAGCATCATCGCGGTCAGCGAGGGCACCGCGAAACCGAGGCCGCCGGCCAGCGGCAGCAGCAACAGCGCCAGGGTCGTGGCGCTCGTGTGGCGGTTCACCAGCAGCAGGAGCAGCAGTCCGACCGCGCAGGCGAACTGTCCGACGAGCACCGGCGTGCGCGCGCCCCAGCGTGCGGCGGCCCGGGCGGAGAACAGGTTGGTGACCGTGCACAGCACGGCGGTCGGCACGAAGACCAGCCCGGCGCCGACCGCGGAGCGTCCCAGGATGTCCTGCGCGAACAGGCCGAAGACGAAGATCAGACCGTAGTAGGCGGCGTTGATGACAAAGCCGACCGCCAGGCACACCGCGACGACCCGGTCGCGCAGCAGCCCCAGCGGCAGCATCGGCTCCTTCGTCCGGCGCTCGACCGCCACGAACGCGCTCATGGACACCAGCGCCACCAGCAGACTCGCCCAGGACTGCGGCCGGCCGAACCCGGAGGCGCCGCCGGAAATGACGCCGTAGGTCAAGGCGGCCAGGCCCAGGATCGCGGTGATCTGGCCCGGCAGGTCGAGCGGGGCCGGACGCCGCACGGAACGCTCGGTGCGCCGCATCGCGGCCAGGATCACCAGACCCACCGGCAGGTTCAGGAAGAAGATCGAGCGCCAGCTCACCGAGCTGGTGAGAGCGCCGCCGAGGACCGGGCCGACCGCGGTGGCGGCGGCACCGGCCATCGTCCACTGCGCGATGGCGGAAGCGCGGGCCTTCGCGTCCGGGAACGCCTGACGTACCAGCGCCAGCGAGGACGGCAGCATCAACGCCGCCGCGCTGCCCTGCACGAGGCGGGCCACGATCAGGAAGGCGAGGTTCGGGGCCAGACCACAGGCCACCGAGGCCAGGGTGAAGGCCGCAGCGCCGTCGGCGTACAGGCGGCTCGCGCCGAGCCGGTCGGAGAAGGCGCCAGCGGACAGCAGGAGTGCGGCGAACATGAGCGTGTAGGCGTCGACGATCCACTGGAGTCCGGCCGTGGAGCCGCCGAGGCCGCGGCCGACGGCCGGGAGGCCGACGTTCACGGCGGAGGTGTCGAGGGCGATCATGACGAAGCCGAGGAGCGCGGCGAAGAGGGTGAGTTTCGGTGAGGTGGTGCGGGTTGTGGCGTCGTTCGTGTGGCTGCGATCGTGCGTGCGGTCCGTGTCCTGCGCGCGCTGTGCACGCTGCACGTCTTGTGTGTTGCCGGCGATAGGCATGGTGGCCCCTCCCTTGCGGACGGCCGGTCTGGCCGCCGCGAAACCACCGTCGCAGGACCCGTGCGGGACAGGCAGACCGCGTTGTTCCAGGCTGTGGCAGCGGGGGGTGCGACAGGGCCCCTCTCGCGCCTTCCCTTTGTGCGGCGGCGTTCGGCACACTCGGGATCATGACCGAGCAGCAACCCGAACTCGGCAGATTCCTGCGCGCCAGAAGGGCCGGCGTCGCCCCGGCCGACCTCGGCCTGCCAGTCGGCGCGGGCACCCGCCGCACCCCGGGCCTGCGCCGCGAGGAGCTGGCGGCGCTCGCAGGCGTCAGCATCGACTACTACATCCGCCTGGAGCGCGGCAAGGAGACCCGGCCGAGCCCCGCCGTCGTCGACGCGCTCGGGCGTGCCCTGCGCCTGGACGCCGAGGAACTCGCCTTCCTGCGCGAGCTCGCGGCCCAAGCCGCACGCGGCGGCGCGGGCTTCCGCCCGGCGGCATCGACCTCGCGCACGGTCCGCCCCACCCTGCGCCGGCTGCTCGAAACGGTGCGTCCCTGCCCGGCCTACGTCCTGGGCCGCACGAACGACATGCTCGCGACGAACCCGAGCGGTCTGGCCCTGACCCCCGGCATGGTCGACTACCCCGAGAAGCAGCGCAACACCATCCGCTACACCTTCCTGCACCCGCAGGCCCGCTCCCTCTGGCCGGACTGGGAGATCAAGGCCCGAAGCTGCGTCGCGCACCTGCGTGCCGTGGCCGGCAGCGACCCCGACGACCCCGAACTGGCCGCCATCGTCGGCGAACTCGCGGTCAAGAGCCCGGAATTCAGCCGCATGTGGGAGCGCTACGACGTCCGCCGCGTCGGCAACGGCCAGAAGACCTTCCTGCACCCCACGGTCGGCACGATGACGCTGAGCCACGAGGTGATGGAGATCAACCGCATGGAGGGCGGCCGCGTCGTGGTCTACAGCGCCGAACCGGGCACCGCCGACTACGACGCGATGGTGCTGCTGGACATGGAGGGCGCCGGTCTTCTTGAGGGCACCGGCGGCGCGGGGGTTCTCAACGCCGACGAAGAGCAGGGTGCTGACGTCGAACACGGCAGGAGCCTGTGACGGTTCGGCCGTTTTGCTGAGCGGGGACAAGCGTTTCCCGCCGTGGCGACAGTGCGTCAACATGCTGCTTCCCGACCATCCTTGACCTCGGCGCGATACTGCTATCCATGGAGCCCGCTCGCTTGGGACCGCTACAGCGTGACCTGGCCCATGCGGTGCGCATGGGACCCTTCTCCGCGACGCTGCACCTGGCCATCGAGGCCAGTGGGCTGACGCTCGATCAGGTGCGCGCGGAGCTCGCCGCCCGTGGGGCGTTCGTGTCGATGGCGACTTTGAGTTACTGGCGGCGCGGGCTGAGTCGGCCGGAGCGGCCGGAGTCATTGAACGCCGTGCGGTTGCTGGAGGAGGTTCTGGGGCTTTCGGCGGGCGCTCTGAGCGGGCAGTTGGGGCCGCGGCGGCCGCGGGGGCGGTCGGCGGCGCGGCGGGAGTCAGGGCTCGATGTCGTCGACGCGTGGGGTGCGCACCGGGAGTACGACGACCTGCTGCGCGGCCTCGATCCCGCCGGGCGCCTGGAACTCACGCGCCTGTCCACGCTGGACCGCTACAGCCTCGGGCCCGACCGTCGGGAGCTGTCGTTGTCGACGTGCCAGGTGCTGCGGGCCGAGGTCGATGACCTGAGCCGTATGACAGTGCTCTACCGCACCTACGACCCGCCCTCGCCGTCGCCGGTCCTGACCGCGCTGCACGGCTGCCGCGTGGGGCGCGTGCGCATCGCCGCCGACAGCGGTTTCGTCGCCGCCGAGCTGCTCTTCGACCGGGTGCTGCGCCGGGGAGACACCGCCGTCGTGGACTACGAGCTCACCGGCCTGTCCCCGACGCCGCCCACCGAGACCGACTTCTACCAGCGCTTCTTCCCCTACGCCACCGCGATGTACGTCCTGCGCGTCCAGTTCGACCCGGCGACCGTCCCGGCGCGCTGCGTGCGGTACGAGCGGCGCACGGAAGCCGCCCCCGACCAGGGCGTCCGCGAAGTCTGGGTCGGCGCGACCGGCCAGGCCCACGTCATGGCGACCGACGTCCCGCCGGGCGTCGTCGGCCTGCGCTGGGACTGGGGAGCGGGCCTGAACGACGCACCGTCGATACGTCGTGCAGACCCGCCCGGTCAGTGAATTCCGGTCCTATCCCGCAGCAGGGCGGCTCCGCAGTGCCCTGAGACAGGACCCGTCAGAGCGCATCAGAATCCATACACGGTGTCTCCAAACGTCGTGGTGCCCGAACCGCCGCCGGAATCGGTGGCGGTGACGGTCACCCGGTAGGTGCCCGCCGTCGTGGGGGTGCCGGAGATGTCGCCGGACGAGCTGATGCTCAACCCCGGCGGCAGGCCCTTGGCGCTGAACGTCAGCGGCAGGTTCTTGCTGTCGGAGGCCCGGATCTGCAGGTCCGGGGACTGGAACCCGACGAACCCGAACTGGTTGCCCGGATTGGTCACCGTGACGGTCCCGCCGCCGCCGGAGCCGTTGACGGTCAACGAGTACGTCGCCGAATGCGTCGTGCTCCCCGCGGTCCCGGTCACGGTCACCGAGTACGTCCCGCCCGGCGTGGAGGCCGAGGTGCTGATCGTCATCGTCGAGCTGCTGCCGGCACTCACCGACGCCGGGCTGAAGCTCGCCGAGCCACCCGACGGCAGACCCGACGCGGACAACTGCACCGTCACCGCCGAACCGGCCGTGACCTTCGTCCCGACCGTCGATGTGGCCGACGAGCCCGCGTTCACCGAACCCGACGTCGGGCTCAGCGACACCGAGAAGTCGTTGCTCGGCGGCGGCGGAGTGCTGCCCGAGGCGAAGCCGGCGACGCCGTTCGGCGTCCCGACACCGGTCGGACCGTCCCAGCCGGTGCCCGCGTTGCAGATGACCGTGCCGCAGGAGCCGTTGCTGCCGGAGGTGACGTCGTTGAACTTCGCCTCGTTGGCGTACACGTACGACACACCGTTGTCGCCGGAGGCCGGAGCCCCGGCCTGCGCCCACATCGCCGAGATCAGCGGCGTGGCCAGCGACGTGCCGCCGTACTCCAGCCAGCCGGACTGGCTGTACGTGTCGTAGACCGCCAGGCCGGTGTTCGGGTCCGCGTCGGCCGAGACGTCGGCGCTGGCCCGGTTGTTGCAGTCGGTGGTGACGTTCTGCTGGTACGCCGGCTTGGCGAACAGCGACGAGCAGCCCGAGCCGCCGTTGTTCCACACAGACTCCGACCAGCCGCGCGAATTCGAGCTCTTGCTCAGCGAAGTCCCGCCGATCGCCACCACGCTCGGGAAGGTCGCCGGGAACTGGGCGTTGGACCCGGACTGGGTCCCGTTGTCGCCGGTCGCCGCCGCGATCATCACGCCGGGGTGGTTGTAGTGCGAGTCCAGGCCGGTGCTGAAGTTGCTCTCGGCGTCGGAGTAGCTGTTGGACACGAACTTCGCACCGAGCTTCACCGCCTCGTCGACGGCCGCCCCCAGATCGGTGTCGTTGTTGGAGTTCGCCTCCACCAACAGCACGTGGCACCCGGGGCACGCGGCGCTCACCGCGTCCAGGTCCAGCGTGATCTCCACACCCCAGCCGGAGTCCCCGGTCGGGTAGTTGCTGCCGCCGCTCTGGTCCACCTTCGTGAAGCACCCGTTCGCCGTGGTGCACGCCGGCAGGCCCCACTGCGAGCGGTACGTCCCCAGGTCGCTCTCGGCGTTGGGGTCGTCGTAGGCGTCGACGATGGCGACCGTCTGCCCACTGCCCGGGTTGTTGCCGAGGTTGTACGCGGACTGGATGTCACTGGGCCCGAAGCCGGTCGGAGCCGCCGACCGCGCCCCGGACCGAGCCCCGGACCGAGCCCCACCATGCACCAGCTGCAACGCGTTGCAATGCGCATGCCCGGCGGGGGCACTGGTACAGGCGGCAGGGACGATCTGCGGGGCCGAAGCCGCTTCGGCCGGCGCCACATAAGCCATGGCCACGGCGGTGGATACGGCCGACAGCAAGGCGCCGGCCAGGAGTATCCGCCTCATGTGTGCTCCTCTCAAACCCCGTCGGCCGCGTTGTTCGCAGCCTGATTCCGGGGGTTGAGAGGGAGTGTGGAGAAGGGTGGGGACGGCTGATAGACCGGTTCACAGTGCCTCTGGCGGGCGGTTTCAATTCCTTGAATTGAGATTGAAAACGGGTGCCGCTGTCACGAGGCCTGCCGCGCAGCCCGCTCCTGCACCAGCTCCTCGACAGCGCTGGGCAGCGTGGTCTCGAAGTCGATCAGCTTTACCCACGTCGGGGTCAGGACGATGCGTACCATCCCGTCGTACAGCGAGCGCACCTCGGCCTCCCACTCGACGCGCTGCTCCGGCGTCATCTCGTAGCTGCCGTTGATCTGCAGGTACTCCTCGGGGATGCCGTCGACGACGTCCAGCTCGACGCTCCCGCGGATCAGCAGGATCTTCGGCGGGTGCGACTCGGTGTCGATGGTCAGCGCGACCTGCGGGTTCTTGCGAAGCGACGGCAGCTTCGGGGCGTTCTTCGTCGTGCACATCACGATCTGCGAACCGTTCCAGGCGAACGCGATCGGCACGTTGCGCGGCGTCCCGTCCTTGGCGACATACGCCAGGCGGGTCAGGTCGCGCGCCAGCAGCTCCTGGCTGAGCGGGCGGTTCAGGATCTCGGTGATCTCGTGCTGCTCCATGGTCTTGCGCTCCTCTGTTCCGCTGTCGTCGAGTCGGCCGGTCGGCTGCTCGCACCCCGGGGACGGAGCCGGCCGGCCGGTCTCGACAACCAACGACAACAAACGGCGAGAAGTTTTCTAGATCTTTTCGGACCAGTTCCGCTTGAGGAACGCACCGGCGGCGTCCAGGGCCTCCTTCGCCTCGTCGAGCATCACGGCGAAGCTCTGGAAGACGTGCGGAACCCCGGGCCAGACCTGCAGCTCGACCTGCACGTCGTGCTCTGCGGCGCGCGCGGCCAGCCGGATCGCGTCGTCGAGCAGGATCTCGTGCGAGCCGACCTGAACGAGCAGCGGCGGCAGACCGGTGAGGTCGGCGAAGATCGGGCTGGCCAGCGGCGTGGCGCGGTCGCGGTCGCCGAGGTAGTCCTGGGCCCTGACGTGCAGCGCCCGCGGAGTGAGCGCCGGGTCGAGGGCGGCCTTGCCGGTCACGCTCGCGCCCGACGCCGACAGGTCGGCCCACGGCGAGAACACGGCGGCTGACGCGGGCAGCGGCAGACCGGCATCCCTGGCCGCCACCAGCGTGGCCGCGACCAGCCCGCCGCCCGCCGATTCGCCGACGAACGCGATGCGCTCGGCCGGAACGCCGGAGTCGAGCAGGCCGCGATAGGCGGCCAGGGCGTCGTCGAGGGCCGCGGGGAACTGATGCTCCGGAGCGAGCCGGTAGTCGACGGACACGGCCCGCGCCCCGGCACGGCGCGCGACGTCCGCGGCCAGGCCGACCAACTCGCCCGCGGTGCCCACCGCGTACGCGCCGCCGTGGAGGTAGAGGATCACCGCGCTCGGATCGAGGTCCGGCGTCTCGACGATCACCACCGGCACGCCGCCGAGCTGGTCCTGCTTGGTCGAGACGTCGTCGGGCAACGGGACGGACGTCATCATCTCGTGGAAGATCGCGCGCTGTTCGGTGACGTCGCCGCCGAGGTCGAGGGGGCCGTGCCGCAGGAGTTCGTCGAGGGCTTGGCGCTGTTGCTGGGTCATATTAAACGGACGATATCGTCCACTTACTGTGGCGTCAACGTCCTGCCGATGAACGTCGATGAACGCAGACGGCCGCAGACGGCCGCAGACGGCCGCCGACGGCCGTCGACGAACTCGGTGAACGTTCTGACAGACCGGCCCGGTAGCCTGGCGCCGCTACCGCGACCGCCGAGAGGGGGAGGTCCCCACGCCCAGACGCCAAGCGTTCACCAACTCCTCCGATGTGAAAGCCGTCCTCGGCGCGGCCGCAGATGCCGAAGCCGTCATCGGCGAGATGCACGCGGGCGAAGAACGCCGCCACCAAGACGTGCGCGAGGCCTATCAGGCCTCGCACGCGGTCGCCGTCCTCGGCCGCCTCCGCGCGATACCGATCGAGCGCCTCAGGGACGTCACCGGCGCTCGCCTGCCGGTCACGAAGCTGGAGGAGGCCGGCTACAAGTCGATCGCGGACCTGCTGGAAGCCACGCCGGAGCAGCTGCAGCAGGTCCAGGGGATCGGCACCAAGGGCGCCGAGCGCACCGTGGACGCCGCCCGCCGGATCGCCGACGCCGCGATGTCCAACACCCACGTCACCGCCGACATGGACCTGCGGGTCAACGACGCCGCCGCGCTGCTCGCCGCGCTCTACCGGGTCCAGACCGCGGACCGGGTGCTGGTCAAGGTCCGCGAGCCGGCCAAGCGGATCGGCGGCGCGCTGTCGACGCTGGCGACCGCCGCCAAGCCGCTGAGCAGCCGGATGCGCCGCGCCCTGACCGGCCGCACGCGCCGGGAGCAGGCGCAGGACGCTGTCGACCGGCTGGCCGGGCTGCTCGCCGACCCGCAGACGAACCAGGACCTGGACCGGATCCGGGCGGCGAACGAGAAGCTGCGCGGGGTGAAGCCGCCGCGGCGCAGCACCGTCCGCACCGACTTCGAGAAGCGCTCCGCCGACTACTTCAGCACCCTGAGCCGCATCGCCGGCGCGCGGGCGAACGGCGAGGCGGCGCGCGGGTTCCTGCCGACCAGCCTGGCCGACCGGATCGCGATGCAGAAGCTGGACGAGACGCATCTGCGTGTCTCGCTGCGGGCCTACCAGGCGTTCGGAGCCAGGTTCGTGCTGGCTCAGGAACGCGTCGTGATCGGCGACGAGATGGGCTGCGGCAAGACCGTCGAGGCGATAGCCGCGCTGGCGCATCTGCGCGCGGAGGGCGCCAAGCACTTCCTGGTGGTCGTGCCTGCCAGTGTTCTGATCAACTGGCTGCGGGAGGTGCGCTCGCACAGCGCGCTGCGTCCCCACCGGCTGCACGGGCCGGATCAGGAAGCTGCGAAACGCGCCTGGCTGTCCGGCGGCGGCGTCGGCGTCACCACGTTCGAAGCCCTCCCCAACCTGGATCTGCCGCCCCGGACGAAGATCTCGATGCTCGTCGTCGACGAGGCGCACTACGTAAAGAATCCCAACACACTGCGTTCTCAGGCGGTGCGCGCCTGGACGGACCGCGTGGACCGCGTCCTGTTCCTGACCGGCACGCCGATGGAGAACCGCGTCGAGGAGTTCCGTAACCTGGTCGGCTACCTGCAGCCGGAGCTGGTCGGGTCGGTCGGCGAGATCGACGCCGTCGCCGGGTCGGAGGCGTTCCGCAAGGCCGTCGCTCCGGCCTACCTGCGCCGGAACCAGGAGGACGTGCTCTCCGAGCTGCCCGAGATGGTGCAGATCGAGGAGTGGGAGGAGTTCGGCGCCGAGGAGGAGGCGATTTACCGGGACGCCGTCGCCGCACGGAACTTCATGGCGATGCGTCGGGCCGCTTACGCCTCGGGTGATGCGGGTACGTCGGCGAAGCTGCGGCGTTTGGTGGAGATCGTCGACGAAGCCGAGGCGAACAGCCGGAAGGTGGTCGTCTTCTCGTACTTCCGGGACGTCCTGGAAACCGTGTGCCGGGCGCTCGGCGACCGCGCCATCGGGCCGCTCACCGGTTCCATGCAGCCGCAGCAGCGGCAGGAGTTGGTCGACGAGTTCAGCGCTGCCAAACGGCATGCTGTGCTGGTCAGCCAGATCCAGGCCGGCGGTGTGGGGCTCAACATGCAGGCCGCGTCGGTGGTCATCCTGTGCGAGCCGCAGGTGAAGCCCACGTTGGAGACCCAGGCGATCGCGCGGGCGCACCGCATGGGCCAGATCCGCCGGGTGCAGGTGCACCGGCTGCTGGTCGCCGACAGTGTCGACCAGCGGATGCTGGAGATCCTGGACGCCAAGTCAGGGCTCTTTGACGCCTATGCGCGGCGCAGCGAGACGGCCGAGACTATGCCGGAGGCTAGGGACCTGTCCGACGCCACGGCGCGTGGACGTCTCATCGACGCAGAGCAGAAGCGGCTTGGGCTGACGGAGGCGAAGTAGCCGCGAGCCGCGAGCCGCGCGTCGGGCTGTCGGGCGGCGGTCCGCGACGGTTCGGCCTTTCTATTCGCTTTTGCCTGCGCCGCGCTGTCCGGCGGCGGTCCCGTCTTTTAGTCGCTTCTTTCTGTCACAGATCACCTCCGGCCGGCGTCTCATGGCGTCAACAACCGACTGGAGGACCCCATGACCATCCGCGTTCCCCGAGCCGACCTGCCGGCCGAGCTCCAGGAAGCCCTCATCGCGCAGCTCGGCTCGGTGCCCGAGCCGCTGGCGGTGATCCACAACAACCCGGCCGTGGCCGCGGCCAACCAGGACTTCGCCGCCGGGCTGGGGACCTGGGACGCCGTCGACGGCGACCTGAAGACGTTCGCGCACATGGCCGTCGCGGCGCAGATCGGCTGCAGTTGGTGCCTGGACATCAACTACTTCCTGGCCATCAGCCGGAACCTTGACCCCGCCAAGGCGAGTCAGGTCCCGCGCTGGCGCGAGTCGGACGCCTTCTCCCCGCTGGAGCGCGACGTCTTGGAGTACGCCGAGGCCATGACCACCACGCCGACCACCGTCACCGACGAGCTGGCGGCGCGCCTGCTGGACCGGCTCGGCGCCGCCGGCCTGGTCGAGCTGACCGCCTACATCGGCTTCGCCAACATGGCCGGCCGGGTGAATACGGCGCACGGCATCACCTCGCAGGGCTACTCCGAGTCCTGCGACATTCCGCTGGCCGACGTCCGTAAAGTGGGTTAGATGAACGGCGACGTGGTGGACTTCCAGCAGATCGACCGCACGCAGGTCGCAGCCGTCGGGGGCAAAGGCGCCGCGTTGGGGGAGCTGTCGCGCATCGACGGCGTCCCTGTGCCGGCCGGCTTCTGCGTCACCACGGACGCCTTCCGGCGAGTCCTGGCCGCGGCGCCGTCGCTCGACGGCCGCCTCGACCGGCTGTCACGCCTGAAACCCGACGACCGCGAGGCGATCGGCGCCCAGAGCGCGGAAATCCGCCAGATCATCGAGGGCATCGCGCTCCCCGACGATCTGGTGGCGTCGATCGCCGCCGCGCTTGCCACCCACGGCGAGCACGCCGCCTACGCGGTCCGATCGAGCGCGACGGCGGAGGACCTGCCGACGGCCTCGTTCGCCGGTCAGCAGGACACGTATCTCAACGTCGTGGGGTTGGCGGACGTCCTGCGGCACGTCAGCCGGTGCTGGGCGTCGCTGTTCACCGAGCGGGCCGTGACCTACCGCCTGCAGAACGGCTTCGACCAGCGGAAGGTCCAGATGGCCGTGGTCGTGCAGCGCATGGTCTTCCCCCAGGCGGCGGGCATTCTGTTCACGGCCGACCCCATCACCGGGAACCGGAGGGTCGCTTCGGTGGAGGCCGTGTTCGGCCTCGGCGAAGCGCTTGTCTCCGGGCTGGTCAACGCTGACATCTACAAGGTGCGCGACGGCGCGATCGTGGAGAAGACCATCGTGGCGAAGCCGGCGCTGACCGATGCGCAGGCCGTGCATCTGGTCGAGCTGGGACGGAGGATCGAAGCGCACTTCGGCCGTCCGCAGGACATCGAGTGGTGCCTGGCGGAAGGCGGGTTCCAGATCGTCCAGAGCCGGCCGATCACGACGCTGTTCCCCGTCCCGGAGGTCGGCGACGACGAGAACCACGTCTACGTGTCCGTCGGGCATCCGCAGATGATGACCGACGCGATGAAGCCGCTCGGGCTGTCGATGTGGCGGATGACGACGCGTCGGCCCATGGTTGAGGCTGCGGGGAGGCTGTTCGTCGACGTCACCCGAGAGCTGTCGTCGCCGATGCGGCGTGCGGCGCTCGTGAAGGTCATGGGGCAGGGCGATCCGCTGACCGGGGACGCCTTGCGGAGCGTCATCGACCGCAGCGACTTCATTCTGACGGTTCCCGATGAGGCTCCTGCCGACGCTACCGCCGCCTCGGCGCCGACGGGAGGCGCGGCGTCTGCGCGCGCGCCGATCGAGACCGATCCGGCCGTCGTCGCCGAGCTGATCGAGCGGAGCCAGGCGTCGATCGCGACGCTGAAGCAGGGCATCGGGACGAAAACCGGAGTGGAACTGCTCGATTTCATCCAGGCCGACATCGGTGAGCTGCAACGCTTCCTGTTCGATCCACGCAGTACGCAGGTCTTCATGACTGCGATGGATGCTACGGCGTGGCTCAACGAGCACATGGAGACCTGGCTCGGCGAGACGAACGTGGCGGACACGCTCACGCAGTCCGTGCCCGACAACGTCACGTCGGAGATGGGGCTGGCGCTGCTGGATGTCGCGGATGTGATCCGTCCGTATCCGGATGTCGTGGCGTTCTTGGCGAAGGCTGAGGACGAGAGTTTTCTGGACGAGCTACCGGCGGTCGTCGGCGGACGCGAGGCGCAAGAAGCCATTCGCGCCTTCCTCGGCAAGTACGGAATGCGCTGCGCGGGCGAGATCGACATCACCCGACCGCGATGGAGCGAGCAGCCGACCATGCTCCTGCCGACCATCCTCGGCAACGTCAAGAACTTCGAGCCCGGCGCCGGAGAGCAGCGGTTCGGGCAAGGGCGGCTGGAGGCTGTCGCGAAGGAGCGGGAGCTGCTGGAGCGGCTGCGGCTGCTGCCCGACGGCGGTCAGAAGACTGATGAGACCAAGCGGAAGATCGATCGGGTGCGGACGTTCATCGGGTATCGCGAGTATCCGAAGTACGGGATGATCAGCCGCTATTTCGTCTACAAGCTGGCGCTGCTGGGAGAAGCTGAACGGCTCGTAGACGCTGGCGTGATCGGCGAGAAGGAAGACATCTTCTATCTCACGTTCCAGGAACTCGCCGAGGTCGTGCAGACTCAGCAGGCTGATGCCGAGTTGATCCGTCAGCGCAGGGAGGCGTTCCGGTCGTATCAGTCGCTGACGCCGCCGCGCGTGCTCACGTCGGATGGCGAGGCGGTCTCCGGGTCGTATCGGCGTACCGGGCTTCCGGATGGCGCGCTGGTCGGATTGCCTGTTTCCAGCGGCACTGTTGAGGGGCGAGCTCGTGTCGTCGTTGATATGGCGCAGGCTGATCTGGGAGCCGACGACATTCTCGTCACCGCGTATACCGATCCCAGTTGGACGCCTCTGTTCGTGACGATCAAGGGTCTGGTGACGGAGGTCGGGGGCCTGATGACGCATGGGGCTGTCGTCGCGCGGGAGTACGGGCTGCCTGCGGTTGTCGGGGTGGAACGCGCCACTCGGCTGATCAGGGACGGGCAGCGAATCCGTGTGAACGGGACGGACGGGTACATCGAGATTCTGGATCAGGCCGGCGATCAGACCGAAGAAGGGGCCGACGACATCGCCGCTCGGCTTGGGTTGGTGCCGTTGCCGGCTGAGGGTGGGCGGTTCCGGAGTACGTGGTCGGGTCCGGTGGACGCGAGCGGGCGTCCGGCCGGGACGGCGATTCTGATGCTGCTGTCGAACGATCCTGGTGGGTTCTCGGCGATGCATCGGCTGCCGATTGACGAGGTCTGGCACTTCTACCGTGGGGATGCGATGGAGTTGTTGCTGCTGCATCCCGATGGGCGGGCTGAGGTGCGGCTGCTCGGTGGCGGTGAGCTGGTGCAGACGGTCGTGCCGGCCGGGTGCTGGATGGGTGCTCGTGTCGCGGGGGACGGGGCGTGGTCGCTGATCGGGACGACGATGGCGCCCGGCTTCATCCCGGCGGACTATGAGGGCGGCGATGTCGAGGAGTTGTGTCGGCGGTATCCCGAGCGCGGGGGCATGATCAGGGCTTTGTGTCGGGCTGATGCTCCGAGCCGCATGCCTGATTCGCTCGAAGAGCGTGATGTGCCCGGCGTGCCCGGCGAGCCTGCCGAGAATGCGGCGGCCGTCCGATGAGCCGCACCGACCCCGCTCTGCCCGACCTGACCGGCACCACCGTGCTCGTCACTGGCGCCAGCGGCGGCATCGGCGCCGGTATCGCGAGCCGTTTCGCCGCCGCCGGGGCTGCGGTCGTGCTGCACCACGGTCGCAATCACGACGCCGCCGAAGCCCTGGCCGAGCGTCTGCGCGCCGTGGGCGCCGAGGCGCTGGTCCTGGGCGCCGACCTCACCGTCGAGACCGCGTGCCACGAGCTGGTCGAGCAGGCCGCCGCCTGGCACGGACAGCTTGATGTCCTGGTGAACAACGCCGGCATCCAACCGGTCCTGCCGCTGGAGCAGATGACGGCCGATCAGTGGCGTCAGATGATGGACGCCAACGTCACCAGTGCCCTGAGCTGCACCCAGGCCGCCGCGCGCATCATGGCGGCCGGCGCCTCCATCACCCACATCGCCTCGATCGAGGGCAGCCAGCCCGCCGCCGGCCATGCCCACTACAGCGCCTCCAAAGCGGCCCTGATCATGTTCGCGCGCTCCGCAGCCCTCGAATACGGACCGCGCGGGATCCGCGTCAACACCGTCTCCCCGGGCCTGATCCACACCGCCGGCATCGAGCAGGCCTGGCCCTCCGGCGTGGCGCGCTGGCACGCCGCCGCGCCGCTGCACCGGCTCGGCCGCCCCGAGGACGTCGGCGACGCCTGCGTCTTCCTGGCCTCGCCGATGGCGTCCTGGATCACCGGGCAGGACCTCGTCGTCGACGGCGGGGTGGGCGCGCGGCCGACGTGGTGAAGGCGTGTGTGCTTTCGCTGAGGCGTACTGCGGGGATGATGCGGTCTAGGGCGTGTTTGGAAAGTCGGGTGGGCAATGTCCCGCCGCCGATGAGCAGGTCGAGCGCGACGGCTCAGCGGCAAGTCTGGCAAGACGGACGGCCTGCCTCATCCTGGTTGGCTGTGGCTGGTCGTCCGGCGCCGCCAGACGCCGCCGATCAGTCGTCGCGCCCCGCCCGACTTTTCAAACACGCCCTAGAACGCGTCGAACCGCGGCGCGCCCGGCTCCGGTGCCAGCCTGGTCGCCCGGGCGGTGAAGCTGATGGCGTGGTACCAGCCGCAGAGCATCAGCAGGTCGAGGAGCTGTTCGGGGCTGAACTCGGCGTCGAGGCGGCTCCACAGCGCGTCGTCGATGTCGTTGGCGTCGTGCAGGGCGTCGGCGGTGTCGATCAGGAGGCGGTCGCGCTCGTCGGTCCAGCACGCGTCGGTGCCGGAGCCGTGCGTCAGAGAGCTGATCTGCGTGTCTGTCAGGTCGGCGCGCGCCGCGAACCGCGCGACGTGCACGCCCCACTCGTACTCGCAGCCGCACCGCGCGCACGTCCGGTCGATGACGATCTCCCGATCACGCAGGCTCAGGCTGAGCTTCCGGCTGAGTTGGTAGGCGCCCCAGCCGTTCAGCGCCTCCGAGAGCGGGAGGTGGCGGGCGAAGGTGCGGAACAGGGCGATCGGTTCCTCGTCGCCGGGCATCATGCGCCGTAGGATCGCGGCGGCCGGGTCGGGGTAGGGCGCTGTCAGGGGTGGGATCCGGGTGGCCATGGCGGTGGGCTCCTCCTTCGCGGATGCTTCGATTTCCGAAGCGCTGTGGGCAGAGTAGCGTTTCTGTTTTCGAAGCACCACACCAGAGATCGGGACCGCGGATGCCGACGAAGCCAGACCGGGAGCCGAAGCCGGGCCAGGAACCGGCACCAGACCAGGAGCCGCCTAGCCCGCGCCCCCACCAACCCGTCCGAGGCTCGACCACCGGCCGCCCCCTCATGGCAGCCCTCGACCTCTTCGGCCGCCGCTGGATCCTGCGCGTCATCTGGGAGCTGCGCGACGGCCCGCTCGGCTTCCGCCCGCTGCAGCAGCGCTGCGACGCCATGTCCTCCAGCGTCCTCCAGCAGCGGCTCACCGAGTTGCAGGAGGCGCTGCTCGTCGATCGCGACGCGGCCGGCGCTGGCGCCTACCAGCTGACCGCGCTCGGCCGAGAGGTCTTCGACGAGCTGCGGGGGCTGGTGGGCTGGGCCGATCGTTGGGCCGGCGAGCTGGATCGCGTGGCGCGCGATCACTAGACGCCGAGCCGCGCGAATACGACCGCGTGTCGGTCCGTGTCGGTCCGAGTCCGCTCGTCGCCCGCTGCCCGGCCCCGGCACCGCACGAGAAAGCCCCAGGTCACCGCACAGACCTGGGGCGAGGTTCCCTACCCTCAGGCCTGTGTGATCTGCCCGTTCGCGACCGTGATGTTGACCGCGGCCAGCGCCTGGGTGGCGGGGCCGTTCGCCACCGAGCCGTCGGCGATGTGGTAGCGGCTGCCGTGGCAGGGGCAGGCGATGAGGCCGTTCTCGACCGCGGAGACGGTGCATCCCGCGTGCGTGCAGATCGCGGTGAAGGCCTTGTAGGTGCCTGCGGTGGGCTGGGTCAGGACGATCTTCTTGTCGGCCAGGATGGTGCCGCCGCCGACCGGGACGGCTGAGGTGGCCGCGAGGGCTGCGGTCGTGCCGGTGGACGTGGACGCGCCGGTGGAAGAGGACGACGAGGCGGATCCGCTGCTCGAGGTCGAGGATCCGGCTGATGATGTGCTGCTGCCGGCTGCGGATGACGTGCTGCCGGTGGTGGCGCTGCTGCTGGTGCCGGCGGCGGCGGGGCTGCTTTTCGAGGACGAGCAGGCGGCGCACAGTGCGCCGGCGGCCACGACGATGCCGCCGAGCAGGGCGCGGCGGCGGGTGCCGTCCGGGTGCGAGAGGCAGGCGGGCTCGTCGGGGGCCTGGGGCGCGACGGGTTCAGTCTGGGCGGTGGCGAGGTCAACGGTGGTCATCGTCGGGGTCGTCTCCTGTGTCTGTGGCGTCTGCGTGGGGTATTGGCAACTCCTGTACCGACCGACACGTTCCCGGGCGCCGATCGGTTCAAGGGGGACCTCGGACCGTCGTCCGGCGGGTGGTCCGAGGGGCTCAGGGACGCTGCCCCCAGGCGTAGATGGTGATCGTCCGGAGTTCCAGGAAGGTCGGGTCGTCCAACTGCGCCACCAACCGGTCCATCTCCTCCGTCGTGAGCAGTCCGCGCTCCACAAGATACGTGCAGTGCTGCCGGGTGTTCACGAGGGAGAAGCGGTCGTAGGCACTGCCGTCGCCGACGTTGTTCGCCATCATCCGGGTGCCGATCGCCCGCAGCCCCTCCTGTCCCATCCGGGACGGCAGGGTCGGCGCCCACGCCATGTCCGACCCCTGAGCCTGGTACAGCTTCGCCATGCCGCTGAGGAACCGCCGCCTGAGCTCATAGGTGGAGAACTCCTCGGGAAAGCTGAACAGGTCGCCGATGACCAGCCACCCGCCCGGCGCCAGCCAGCGCACCGCGTCGGCCAGGACCTCGTTGCGGTTCGGGAGGTGGCAGAAGGTCAGGCGCGCGTGGACGAGGTCGAACGAGCCCGGCTCGAAGCCCATCGCACCGATGTCGCCCTCCAGCACGCGCAGGTTGGGGCGGTCCAGGTCGTTCAGGTAGCGCGCGTCGATGTCGACGGCGGTGACGGAACCCTGGACGCACTGGTCGGCGAGCCAGTTCGCGACCGATCCGGCCCCGGCCCCGATCTCCAGGCAGCGCCAGCCCGGCCGGACGCCGATCTTCGAGATCACCTCGCGGGTCTCGGGGTCTATCCAGTCTTGGAGCAGGTGGATCCGTTCGTACTCGGTGGGGGTGTCCTTGCTCAGGACGCCGGTTGAATAGTCGGCGGCCAGCGTCACATCATTCCCCATTGTTCCCCTCCATGCCCGGAATCAGGGTTGCGATGGGGGATCGTAAGGGTATTGATTGAATGCCGACAACCTCTCTCGATTACTGCGAGAACCCCATTTTCTCGCTGGCTGCGACGACGCGGGTTCGCAGTGTTGAGGTTCGCCTTCCTGCTCAGTCGTCGTCCGGCTCGTCCTTCGCCAGCCACCTGGAGTGCTCCCGCCGCGCCCACGCGCGGTCGACGTATCCGGTCCGCATGCCGCGCCTGGCTTCAGGATCCTGATACGCCTTGCGCATGTGTGCCACCAGCACGACGGCAACGGCCCACGCGAGGATGTCGTGCACGAAGATGACGCTGGTGCGGGAGATGCCCGGCAGCAGGTGGGTGAACCACATCAGCAGGCCGGTGGACATCATCACCAGCACCGCGCCGGCGATCCAGCCCGCGTAGAGCTTCTGCCCGGCGTTGAACTTGCCGGCGGGGCGTTCCACGGGCGCGGTGATGCGCCGGCGCACCGCGTGCAGCCAGCGCCGGTCGTAGGGCGCGAAGCGGTTCAGCCTGCGGAGGTCGGCGCGGAAGGCCGGCGAGAACAGGCCCATCAGGAGCGGCGCGGGCAACAGGATGCCGGACCACTCGTGCACGGTGACCATGAGGTGCCGTCGGCCGACCGCCTGGGCCAGCGGCGCGATGTAGAGGCAAGCCGCGGTCGCCACGCACAGCAGCATCAGGACGCCGGTGGTGCGATGGACCATCCGCTCCGCGCGGGTGAAGCGCCGGACTCTGCCGTCCCGCGCCTCACCCCGCCGCTCACGCCGTGCCGCTACTCGTGCCGCCACTCGTGCCGTCGTTCTTGTCGGCGCCGTCGAGCCAGCCGTCGACGTCGTAACCGCGCTCCTCCCAGTAGCCGGGAATCACCCGGTCGGTGACCGATATGCCGGAGAGCCATTTGGCGGACTTGTAGAAGTACATCGGCGCCACGTAGAGCCGGACCGGACCGCCGTGGTCGTGCGTGATCGGCGCGTCCTGCATCCGCAGCGCGACGAGCACGTCGGAGCGCCGCGCCTGCTCGATCGTCAGGCTCTCGGAGTAGGCGCCGTCGAAGCAGGTGAATCGCAGGGCCTTGCCATTCGCGGCGACGCCCGCGTCGTCCAGCAGATCGGACAGCCGCACCCCTTCGAACGGCGTCTTCTCGACCCGCCAGCCGTCGGTGCACTGCACGTCGTGGACGACCCGCGTCTGCGGCAGCGCGCGCAGGTCGCCGAGCGTGTACGTCCGCGCCCGGGCGACCAGGCCGTCGATCCGCAACGCGTAGTCCGTCTCGTCCTTGCGCGGCACCGAGCCGACGATGCTGTAGTACCGGAACCCGCCGGGGTTCGGAAGCAGGCCGGTCAGGCCCGTCGGATCGTCCTCGGACGCCTTCGCCAGCACGCGTTCCCAGCCGGACTGCAGGTACGGCGCCGCCAGCAGGCCCGCGGCCCCGGCGCCGAGCATGCCCAAGAGGGTCCTGCGGGCCACGGGAGCGCCGTCCGGCGTGTTTTCCATGGTGGGACTTCCTCACGTGTGGATCTTTCGACGTGAGTCAGCCTCCCCCGTGGTGGCCTTCCGTCGGGCCCGTGCCGGACCCTGGTGTCCCCACCCCAGGGGCCCCTACTGCCGGCCCTTCTGGCCCTTCTCCAGCTCCGCGCGCATGCCGGCGACGATGGCGTGCAGGCCGTGCTCGAAGATCGCGTCGGGATCGCTGACGGCACCGGCTGCCGCGAGCAGATTCGGGTACTGCGATACGGCCTCGCGGGCGGCGTCGTCGGCGGCGCGGCCTTTCGCGCCTTCACGTTCCAGGGCCGAGCCGGTGACGTAGTTGCTGATGGCCAGCAGGCCGCGTAAAGCCTCCTCGGGGGTGAAGCCCGCCGCGGTGAGTGCTTCGAGCATCGCTTCCAGCTTCGGGAACAGGTCTTCGGTGGGCCGGGTCTCGGCCGCCAGGCGGGCGCCGTCGCGGTGCTGGTTCAGGCCGTGGTACTGGATCCTGGTGCGTTCGATGAGCCAGTCGTCCCAGGCCTGGCCCGGACGCGGGACCCGCAGTTCCTCGGTGCTCATCGCGACCAGCATGTGGTCCAGCAGTTCCTGCTTGTTCTTGAAGTGCCAGTAGAGGGCCGGGGCCTGGACGCCCAGCTCCTTGGCCAGGCGGCGCATGGACAGGCCGTCCAGGCCGACCTCGTCGAGCAGCGCGATGGCCGCCGTCACGATCGCGTCGCGTTCCAGCTTCACTCCGGCTCCGTTCCCCTGGCGTCCCTGTGCGTTCTTGTGTCCCGTTGTGCCGCCGACCTGCGGCCCTTGACAGCTTAACAGCGTTCAAGGCAACCTTAACAGTGTTAAGTTTAACGCCGTTAAGGGAGGTTCGCGATGCGTGTCGTCATCGTCGGGGGCGGTCCGGTCGGCCTGATGGCCGCGTGTGAGCTGCGGTTGTACGGCATCGAGGCCGTGGTGCTGGAGCGCCGGACGGACATCGACCCCACCGTCAAGGCCGGCGCGATCCAGGCCCGCGGCGTGGCCGCGCTGGACCGGCGCGGGCTGGCCGAGCGGGTGCGCGAGGCCGGCGGACAGGGGCTGCGCGAGTTCGAGACGCTGATGCGGAACAGCGGGCTGCGGGGGCACTTCTCCGGGATGTTCGTGCTGCGCGAGAGCAACTACGGCGGGGAGTGGATGCTGCCGGTGGCGCAGCAGAGGCTGGAGGAGGTGCTGAACGAGCGCGCGATCGAGCTCGGCGTCGACGTCCGGCGCGAGTACGTCGTGCGGGAGTGGCGTCAGGACCCTGAGGGCGTGACGCTGGTCGTCGCGGACATGACCGCCGGTTCAGGAGCCGACGTGCAGGACCGGCTCTACGAACTGCGCGCGGACTGGCTGATCGGCGCCGACGGCGGCCGTTCGGAGATCCGCAAGGGCGGCGCGTTCGCCTTCCCCGGGACGGACGGCGTCATCACCGCCTACCAGGCCATCGCAGAGCTCGACGATCCCGACTTCGTGCCGCTCGGCTGGAACCGCTGCGTCGGCGGCATGGTGGTGAACGGCCCGAACCCGGGGCGGCTGCTGATGGTCGGCTTCGACGGCCCGCCGGCCGACCGCGACGCCCCGGTCACGCGGGAGGAGCTGCAGGCCGCGCTGCGCCGGATCAGCGGCACCGAGGTCGGCATCCGGTCGATCACCACCGTGACCCGCTTCACCGACAACGCACGCCAGGCCGACACCTACCGCGACGGCCGCGTCCTGCTGGCCGGCGACGCCGCGCACATCCACTCGCCGTTCGGCGGCCAGGGCCTGAACCTGGGCCTCGGCGACGCGGTGAACCTGGGCTGGAAGCTGGCCCTGGTGGCCCTCGGCCGCGCGCCGGAGACTCTGCTGGACACCTACACCGCCGAGCGCCACCCGGTGGCTGCGCGGGTGCTGGACAACACCCGCGCACAGGTCGCGCTCATGCGGCCGGGCCCGCACACCGAGGCGCTGCGCGGCATCTTCGCCAGGCTCGTCGAGCACGACGACGCCAACCGCTGGCTCAGCGACATGATGGGCGGCACGGACGTGCGCTACGAGGTCGGGTCGGACCTCGATGTGGTGGGACGGTTCTGCCCGGATCTGGTGGTGCGGACGGCGCACGGCGCCGATGAAGCCGACGGGCCCGGTGGCGCGGACGGTACGGTGCGGCTCGCCGAGCGGCTGCGTTCCGGACGCGGCCAGCTGCTGGTTCTGGACGCGCCGGACACGCCGGAGTCACCGGACGCGGCTCAGTGGATCAAGGCCGCGTCCGGATGGGGCGATCGGGTCGAGGTGACGGTCGGGACGTGTGCGGACGCGCCGTCGCGGGCGCTGTTGGTGCGGCCGGACGGGTTCGTCGCGTGGGTCGCGGAGTCGGAGCAGGGGTTGGAGGAGGCGCTGGGGCGCTGGTTCGGCCCGGCTGATCCCGGTGCTATGTAAGGCAGGTGATGCTTACGGGCGCCCCCGATGTCTTGCCGCTGATCCCGGCGGCAGACCATGACACGTATACGCTGCCTTCTTCGGACCTACCCGGGTTCTCGGTCGTCGTGGCACGCTGCGATGTGTTGCTCTTCAGCGTTATCGGTGGTCGTCCGACGACGATGCCACCGTCCACGAAATGCCAGGTGTAGTTGATGACTACCGAGCCGCCCGGCACATCCCCGACCGAGAAATCGACGACATAGGTGGCAGTGCACTGTCCCGGCGGATCGCTCAGCACTGAGACCGTGGCGGTGATTTTAGGCGGCGGCGGCGGAGTAGAACTCGTCGGCGGCGTGGTCGGCGTCGAACTACTGGGGCTCGACGACGGACTGCTCGGCGAGCTCGAGCTCGACGACGTCGAGGAACTCAGCGAGGGCAGGCTCGCCGCCGACGAGGGCGAGCTGGAGCTCGAACTCGACCGGGAGCTGGAGCTCGAGCCGGACGACGAGCTGAAGAAACTCGAGCTCGAACTGGAGCTGGAGCTTGAGCTCGACGAACTTGACGAGCTCGAAGAGCTGGAGCTCGTGGGCGTCGGGGCCGCGCCCGAGTCGTTGCTGGTCGGCGTGCCGGTCGGCTGGCTCGGGGTCGGCGTGAACACCACCGACGTGCCGCTCGGCGGGTCGGACCGGTGCTTGGTCTTGTTCCCGCCGGCGACGGCCACCGCCGCGATGATCAGGATGAGTGCCAGCGCGCCGGCCGCGAAGGCGCTCATCTTGAGCTTGTCCGGCATGCGGCGGCGCGCTGCGCCCCGGAAGCCCTCGGTCCAGTAGCCGTCGGGGTCGGCGCCGCCGGGGCCGCCGGGCCCGCCCTCGTTCGGCGGGCCCTGGTTCTCGGGGCCGCCGGGGCCGCCCGATCCCACGCCCAGCGAGTTCAGCCCGCCGGCGCCCGCGCCTCCGCCGACGCCCGGGGCGAGCAGCCCCAGCAGCGGCCAGAGCACGAGGACGATCTCCTGCCGCCCGCGCTCCTCCCACTCGACGCCGTAGACGTCGGTCGCCGCGCGTTCGACCTCCGCGACGAACGACCACACGTCCTGCGGCCGCTCGGAGGGGTCCTTCGCCAGGCCGTGCATGATCAGCTGCTGCACCTCGGCGGGTACCTCGGCCAGCGGGATCGGCGCGGTGCGGTGCTTCTCCTGAAGTTCGTAGACCGTGTCCGCGGAGTAGGGAACCCGTCCGGTCAGGCACTCGTAGAACGAGGCGGTGACCGCGTAGATGTCCGTCACCGGCTGGGCCGGCGCGCCGTCCCACTGCTCCGGCGCCATGTACGCCGGGGTGCCGACGCCGGCCGGGCTCGTGGCGTCCGGGTCCGAGTCCGCGACGGGGCTCGGTGCGGCGCGCTCGGCGACGCCGAAGTCCGCCAGCTTGCTGAGGCCGTAGGCGTTCAGCAGGACGTTCGACGGCTTGTAGTCGCGGTGGACGATGCCCATCTCGTGCGCGGCGCCGAGGCCGAGCAGCGAGCCGCGCATCACCGACAGCGCCGCCTCCGGCATCATCGGGCCGCCCTCGTGCAGCACGCGGTACAGCGTCGGCCCGGCGACCAGCTCCATCACCATCGCCGAGCCGAATTCGGACTCGACGTACTCGAAGAGCTGGACGACGTTCGGGTGCCGCATCTCGGCCAGGAGCGCGGCCTCGGCGCGGAAGCGCTCGACGAACTCGGGGTCCTCGACGTAGCGCGGAGCCAGATACTTGATCGCCACTTCGGTGCCGGTCGCGTCCTGGACGGCCGACACCACTCTGCCGGTCGCGCCGGCGCCTAGCATCCCGGTTTCCGTGTAGCCGGGAACGGTCCAGCCAGACAACGTGAATCCCCCTGGTTGTTGCCTCATGGCCGCTGATTTTCGAGCGCAGCGTATCAGCGGGATAGAACAAGCTGGCGACGATCTCGCCGCCCGAATCCGGATCGATACGTCGGCCGGATCGTAGCGGTCCGAGAGGGGCGTTGACCAGGCTGGACATCGCTATTGGGGGTTACCTTTCAAGTCGCCGCGAGCGAACGACGGCCGCCGGCCTGCTCCGTCCACAAGGGTCGGAGCAGGCCGGAGCGAGGCGGAGCAGGCCGGAGCCGGTCAGCCCAGTGCCCCGATGACGGTCTGCAGAACCGCCGCGTCCTGGGAGGTGTCGCCGATCGCCGAGCCGCCCTTGATCTCCAGCACCTCCATGACCTTGTCCTTGACCGCGAAGTAGAAGTGCAGATCGGACTGCTCGCTGTAGTTGCCGTTCACCTCGGCCGGGACGCCGTCGTCGTCACGCAGCTTGTGCTCGGTGGCCATGCCGTGGGCAGTCTGCGCGCTGATGGTCGTGGTGCTCACGACCGGACGGTGGGTGAGGGGGTCCTGAGCGCCCGCCAAACCGGGGTCCTCGGCGAGCAGGGTCACGGTGATGGCCTCATAGGCCGACTGGGCGTCCGCGGCACTGGGATAGGTGAAGAACTCCTGGGCCGCGACCGGCGGGAGCCAGGCGCCCTTCTTCTGCACCGGAACGCCGTTGGACTGGTACAGCTGGACGTCCATCTTCGACGCGGCGTGGGGCGCACCGGGCCGGTTGTGCATCGAGCAGTCGGTCGGCGAGTAGAGGTCGAGGAAGAGCTCGCTGCCGGTGCAGTGGACGGGGCTGCCGCCGGAGGTCCAGTCCATGAGGCCGGCGAACGGGACCTGCGCGGGCGAGAGCCAGCTCGGGGCGGCCGGTCCCGGCGGCGATCCCGGCGTCGAGTTCTGCGAACCGGTCGGGTTCGTGGTGCCTCCGGTCGTACCGCTCGTCGTGTGCGGCGTGCTCGACGTGGTCGGCGTTCCGGCCGTGTTCGTCGGGGGAAGAGTCGGATGGACCGGGCTGGTGGCCGTCGTGGGGTGCGGAGTCGTGTCCGAGGACGGCTGGCCGCCGCTGGACGATGCCGCCCGGAACGCCGCGGACGCGCCGATCGCGATGATCACGAACGACGCGGTGGACAGGACGATTCGCTTGCGCACGGTGCGCTTCCTTCCTTTGATCCGGGCGGCTTGGGCGCCCGGGGTGTGTGCGGCTGTCGCCGCGACATCGATGGCGGCGGAGAGGGTGGTGTCGAAGTCCTTGGAGCCCTGGGACACGGTCAGATCTCCCCTCGGTGAGAGTGCTGCTTGACGTTCTGCTGCGACGGCTGCCGAGGTTCGAGGCTCTCGGCGAAGTCGGTGAGATGCGGTGCCAGGGCTCTGCGCCCCCGTGCCAGCCGGGCCTTGACCGTGCCCGGCTTGACGCCGGTCTCGGCCGCGATCTCGTCGACCGACAGGCCCGCGTAGTGGTGCAGGACGATGGCCAGCCGCTGGTCGGCGGAGATCTTGCGCAGCGCCGCGACGACCGCGAGATGGTCCGGGCTCATCCCGGACACCGCCGTCCGCGGGACTTCGCGGCTGTGTGCTTTCAGCCGGTTGACCGCTCTGCGCCACGACGAGATCGCGAGCCGTCCGGCGACCGTCCGCACCCAGGCTTCGAGATCGCCGTGCTCCGCGGAGAGTTTGGTCCACCGTTGCCAGGCCCGCACGTAGGCCTCCTGAACGCAGTCCTCTGCTTCGTGCATGCTGCCGGTCATCGCATAGATCTGGCCGACCAGCCGCCGGTGCGTCGCCTGGTAGAACGCGTCGAAATCCTGCTCCAGCGCAGCCGCCACGCCGCCCCCTCCCCGTTGGTACCGTGACCTTCGGTCGCGGCTTCGGTGAGGTTACGAATGGCGGGGCGACCCGGTTACATCACGAATCGGTAACGGCGCGCGGGCGCGCGCGACGGCCGCGAAGACGATGAGGAAAGCGCTCGCCGGGTCAGGCGAACCGGTGCGAAAAGCCGCAGACTCCCTTGCCCGACCCTTGTGGCGGCGCAAGGGTCCTGATTCCCTTGACAGCCCTGTGGTCTAGTCCAATTATGTGCCCTGCGGCTCCGGAGCCATCCCCCGTCCGACGTCCTTGGGAGCACACCATGAGCCTGTTCCCCATCAGGCGACGAATACCCCGCCACGCCCCGAGCCGCCGGCCCGGCCCCCGCATGCGCGCGTTGCTGGGCGCGGTGGCCTTGACGGTCGCGGCCCTCGGCGCCGTCGGGGTCGCGGCCGCGCAGCAGGCGCGCGCCGCCGGCACGTCCTCGCTGCCCACCTGTCCGTTCTGGACCAACGTCACCCCGCCGCCGCGGACGGACACCCCGTGGGTGCCGCCGTCGCAGACCGCCCAGCCGGTCGACTTCTCCTCGCGGCTGGCCGCCCCCGGCGGCGTCACCGGCACGTTGACCGGCGGACAGGTCAACATCACCTTCAACCGTGTGGCCGGCGCCCAGGCCTACCGGGTGTGGCGCAACGGCCAGTCCGTCGCGTGGGTCACCGACTGGGGCCAGCCCGCCCTCACCGCGGTCGACACCGCGCCGTGTCAGAACGCTTACTACTCGTTCGAGGCGATGAGCGACCAGAGCGGGTCCGACTCCTCGCTGGGCGAGATGTCGGCGCCCTACCAGCTGGACTCCGACGGCGCGGTGGTGCCGTGGCAGACGCCGGTCGGCAGCACCGTGACGATGATGGTGACGTCCTACAACGACGGCGGGCACACGGCTTCGGGCTACAACGCCCAGCTCGGGGTGTGCGCGGTCGACCCGCGGGTGATCCCGTGGGGCACCTACTTCACCGTGCCCGGCTACGGCACCTGCTACGCCGCCGACATCGGTACCTGGATCCAGAACGACACCGTCGACGTCTGGTTGCCCGGATCGCAGGCGGACGGCTGGGGCGTGCAGCACCGCACGGTCACCATCATCGCCAACCCGTTCAGCGGACCGACCCCGCCGCCGTCCAGCTCCTCCAGCTCCCCGCCGACGTCCGCGTCCAGCAGCTCCGCCGGCGCGTGCACCACCGCGCCGTGGAACTCCGCCACGGCCTACACCGGCGGCGCGACCGTCAGCTACGGCGGCCACACCTGGACCGCGAAGTGGTGGACCCAGGGCGACGTGCCCGGCGCCAACTCCCAGAACGTCTGGACGGACGGCGGACCATGCTGAAAGCCATACGGAGAAGCCTGATCGGCGCGGCCACCGGTGCCCTGCTCGTGGGTGGACTGACGCTGTCCGTGCCGGTCGCCTCGGCCGCTCCGGTGTCCCCGGCGGCCTCGACAGCGCTTCCCACCGCGGTCTACTCCAAGACCTCCGACTGGGGCAGCGGCTTCGAGGCGCAGTACGTGATCACGAACCCGATGTCCGTCCCGCTGAACACCTGGACGCTCCAGTTCAGCCTGCCGGCCACCGAGAAGATCACCAGCATGTGGGGCGGCACCGACACCGTGAGCGGCACCACCCACAAGGTCGTCGCGCAGTCCTACGACACCACGATCGCGGCCGGGGCCTCGATCACCATCGGGTTCGACGCCAGCAACTCCGGGACGTACGCCGATCCGTCGGCCTGTCTGCTCAACTCAGACCCCTGTGACGGCAGCGCGGACGTTCAGGCCCCGACCGCGCCGTCCGGGCTGACGGTGCTGAGCACGACCGCGACCGCGGCGTCCCTGTCCTGGACCGGGTCCACCGACAACGTCTCGGTCGCCGGGTACAACGTGTATTCGGGCTCGAAGATCGTCGCCACCTCCCCGGGCACTGCAGGGACCGTCACCGGGCTGGCGCCCTCGACGTCGTACTCGTTCACCGTGCGCGCGTACGACGAGGCCGGGAACCTGTCGGGGGCCAGCGCCGCGGTGAGCGCGACGACGCTGGCGAGCACCGGCGGCGGGCACCTGCCAGGCGTCGCCGCGCCGTTCGTCGACATCGGCGCCTGGCCGACGCCGAACCTGACGCAGATCGCCGAGACCACGGGGCTGCGCCAGTTCTCCCTCGGCTTCATCGTCAACGGCACCGCGACCTGCACTCCCAGCTGGTTCAACGCCTACGCCATGTCCGCCGGCTTCGAGCAGTCGGACATCGCCAGCCTGCGGGCGATCGGCGGCGACGTGAAGCCGTCGTTCGGCGGCGAGGCGGGCACCGAGCTGGCGCAGTCGTGCACCGACGTTTCGTCCCTGACCGCCGCCTACCAGTCGGCGATCACCGCCTACAACCTCACGCAGATCGACTTCGACATCGAGGGCTCCGCGGTCGCCGACCCCGCCTCGATCGACCGTCGTTCGCAGGCGATCGCCGCTCTCCAGCACAGCGCCGCAGCGGCCGGCAAGACGCTGGCCGTCACCCTGACGCTGCCGATCCTGCCCTCCGGCCTCACCTCCGACGGGCTCTACGTGGTGCAGTCGGCGGTCAAGTACGGCGCCAAGATCAGCACGGTGAACGGCATGGCCATGGACTTCGGCGACGTCGAGGCGCCCAACCCCAGCGGCCAGATGGGCAAGTACGCGATCGAGACGGCGCAGTCGCTGTACAGCCAGCTGACGCCGTTGTATCCGTCCCTCACCTCGGCGCAGGTGTGGAACATGATCGGCGTGACGCCGATGATCGGGCAGAACGACAACTCCTCGGAGGTGTTCTACCAGAGCGACATGCAGCAGCTGCTCGCGTTCGCGCAGCAGCAGCACCTCGGCGAGCTGGCGTTCTGGGACGTGACCCGCGACGGCAACGCCTGCACCGGGTCGCTGTCGAAGTGCACTGACATCCCGCAGACGCCGTACGAGTTCTCAAAGATGATCGCGCCCTACCAGGGCTGATCGCGAGCGGCGACTGATGCGACGAGGGGCTGCCGGATCGCCGGCGGTCCCTCGTCACTTCTTGTCGGGGTCCTCCTTCGGCGTGGCGTCGGCCTCGTCGCGGCCGCGTTCGGCCAGCTCGGAACAATGGAACGTTCCGAGTCGCGGGGCGAACGGGCCAGAGCGTTGTGCCGGGATCCGGCCGACGGCGATTCTTTGTCACCGGATTGTCCGTCAGCCCACGAAGGGTACTTCTGTGAATCTGCGTCGCCGAATAATCCGTGTCCAAGTCGCCACCGTGTCGGCCGTGGCGATCGCGGGGGTCGCCCTCGCCGCCGGTACCGCGAACGCCGCGTCCGCGCCGGCTCCGATCAAGCTCACGTCCTCGGCCTGCCCGACCGACATCTCCTACGGCCAGATCAGTGGCTGTGTCACCGAGCTTCAGCAGCTGCTGAACAAGAACGGCGCGCACATCGGCGTGGACGGCGACTTCGGTCCCGCGACGTTGGCGGCCGTGAAGAGCTACCAGTCCGGCCACGGTCTGGCGGTCGACGGCATCGTCGGCCCCGCGACCAAGGCCTCGCTCGACGGCGGCGCCCCGCCCCCGCCGCCCACCGGTGGCGGCCAGGCGAAGGTCGTCGACTACGCCCGGGCCATCGAGGCCGGCAAGGCCGAGCGGGGTTGGGGCGGCGGCCGCGTGCCGTACGGCTGGGACGGCGGGCACGCCTCCAACCCCGGTCCGAGCCCGGCGGACTGCGCCGCCGCCGGCGGGGACCCGGCCTGCTGGACCGCGACCGCCAACCACACCCTCGGCCACAACGGCCAGATCTCGGTGGACTGCTCGGGTTTCGTGCGCTGGGTCTACGACCTCGCCTACGGCCGTGACGTCTTCGGCCCGGACGGCACCTCGGGGCAGATCGCCCGGACGCACCGCGTCTCCACCCCGGCGCCCGGCGACCTCGCCTTCTTCGGATCCAACGCGGGCAGCCCCGAGCACGTCGGCATCTACATCGGCGGCGGCAAGATGATCGACGCCCTGGACACCGGCACCTACATCGAGACCGACTCGATCTCCGCCGGCGGCCATCTCATCGGCTACTACCGGTACTGATCCGGTGATCCGCTCTGATCCGGCCTGAATCGCTCTGATCTGGCCTGAACCGTTCTGAACCGATCCCAGAACCAATCCCAACACCGATTCCGGCACCACAGCTATGCACTTTTCCCTGCACTTTTCCGCTCCGAAAGGTCCTGCCATGAACCTGGGCAGCCGCAAGTCCCACCTCAGACTCGCCGTCGCCGCGACCGTCGCAGCGATCGCGGGCGTCGCCATCACCGCCGGTACCGCGAACGCCGCGTCCGTGCCGGCTCCGATCAAGCTCACGTCCTCGGCCTGTCCGGCTGACATCTCCTACGGCCAGATCAGTGGCTGTGTCACCGAGCTTCAGCAACTGCTGAACAAGAACGGTGCGCACATCGGCGTGGACGGCGACTTCGGCCCGGCCACGCTGGCCGCGGTCAAGAGCTACCAGTCCGGCCACGGCCTGTCGGTGGACGGCATAGTCGGGCCGGCGACCAAGGCCTCGCTGGACGGCGGCAGCACCCCGCCCCCGCCATCCAACGGCCGCTCGACCAACTACGACTTCGCCCGCCTGGTCCTGTCCGACGGCGGCTGGGCGCAGAGCACGAACAACATCACCACGATGGTGCAGTGGATGGCCAGCGAGGAGCCGCCCTCGAACTGGTTCGACCGGAACAACCCGCTGAACAACGGCCTGGGCTCCGGCGGCGGCGCGGGCCTGGGCGCCTACCCGAACCTGGTCGTGGCCGCGCACTACGTCGCCGCGAACCTGAACGGAGGCCCGGCCGACTACGGCCACATCACCGCCGACCTGCGGGCGTCCGCCTCGCCGGCGGTGACCGAGAAGGCGATCTGGAGCTCGCCGTGGGCCGCCTCGCACTACGGCTGGGGCTCCGGGTTCTACCGCGGCCACGTGCCGACCGTCGCGGCTCCGGCCCGGGACTGGTAGGCCAGTACTCAGGTTTTGGTGAGTCATAGCTGGTCTCGGGGGTCCCCGGTGCGACTGCGGCATCGGGGACCTTTGCCGTCCAAAGAGTTTGTAAACAGTTCAGCCGTTATGGCGCTGCGCAAGCGAACGGGGCCGTAGAGTGACTGCGGCCATCGCTGCGGGGACGCTCCTACTCCGGGGCGCAATGGCGATTCGTAGCTGACGCGCACTGTTGATACGGGACGGGTGACATGGCCGCGCGCGCTTTGAAGGACCTCGATGACGCTGTGCCGCCGCTGACGCGGGCGTTCACGGTGGAGATCCGAGCCGTGCACCAGGGTGCCGGTTCGCCGTCGTTCACACTCCTGGACAGCCGCAACATCCGCGCCGGCCGCGGGACGTTGGCGAAGGCGACGCTGTCGCGCATCCTGACACCGGATCCGGCGGCGAAGGACCAGAGCCTGCCGGCGTGGTCGTACTACGAGGGTCTGCTGTGTGCGCTGGACGTCGATCCGGCTCCGTTCCAGGTGCGATGGCAGGCCGCGCAAGAGGAATGGCAGGCCAGGGCTCGGGGGGAGTCGGCCGCCGCTTTGCCGGCGGTTCGGCAGCCGGTGGAGGCGGGAACCGCGGTATTGGCATCGGTCATGGAGCTGGAACCGAGGGCGGAGACGAGTCTGGCGTCGCAAGCTGTGGTGCCCGTGGCGCTGCCTCTGCCTGTGCCAGTCCCGGTGAAGCGGCGGCGGTCGCTGCCGGTGTTGGCGACGATCGTGGGCTCCGCTGCTGTGGTTCTGGCTGTTGGTGCGTTCGCCTTTATCGGCGGCGCTCATCCGCATTCGCAGCCGCAGGCCAAGGCCATGGCACCGATCAGCCACCCGGAGACCGCCGTATTGGTGACCGCCGCGCCGCCCAAGACCGTCTCGGGCAAGATCGTGCGCACCTGGAATCAGGATGCGAACAACGGCCACGGCGGCTCCATCGGCGTGCTGGTGTTCCCGACGCCGCTCTCTCTCAACGGATCCACGGGCCCGCGCCACGACGGCGACCTGGTCGAGGTCGTCTGCCACACCGAGCACGGCCGGATGACGCACGAGCGGCTGGACACCGGGCACGAGAACTCGACCGGGTGGTTCGAGATCTACTACGTGGACCGGTTGTGGTGGGTCGCAGACCACTACATCAGTTTCGCGCGCGGGGTCCAGGTGCCGGATTGCGAGTCGGCATAACCCTCTGGTCGGAGCCTGGAGTCCGAATGCTCCCGCTGCGTACCATCGAAGCGTGGATCTGACGAGTGTGGTCATGCCCGGCGCGCAGTCTCTGGTCACTGCGATCGTCACCGACTCCTGGAGCCAGGTTCGCACGGCGATGTCCCGGCTCTGGGCGCGCCACCGGGCTGAAGACGGTTCGACGGGCCCGAGCGTCGCAGCACTCGAAGCTGCCGGCACCGAACTGGACCTCGCCAGGCAGCAGGCGCTCGCCGTCGCGGGGGACGGGCCGGAATCCGAGCGTGCCGACCGGATGCAGTTGTTCTGGATCGGCTACCTCGCGGGACAGATCGCCGCACGTCCCGAGCTCGCCGACGCCCTGGGTGGGCTGCCCGTGCTGCTGGACGCGCAGCGTGGCGCGTCGGTCACCATGACGACCAACACCAAGAACTTCAGCGGGAGCGCGCGCAACGCGGTCCAGGCCGACGACGTCTCCGGCGGGATCACCTTCGGGCGATGACCCGCTGTCAAGACTGAGTCGAGCGAACTTTTCATGACGGTAGTCCAGCTAACGACTCGACAAACGCGGTCGGTCGAGTGTAGTTCTGGTGCTCTGACCAGGACATTCGGTTTCTTTGCCAACGCTTTACAACCGGCCCGCCGTCCCGGTCGTCTCTCCGCGTGGTTCCGCACTGACGGATCCACCATGGATCGATCGAAGAGAGAGACCCTCATGCGTACACGGAGTTTGTTCACCGTCCTGGCCTTCGCCACGGTGCTCGCCGGAGCCGGAGCAGAGTCGGCGTTCGCCGACGGCGGCTCCGGCCAGCCGTCCGCTTCGGCCTCCGCGCCGCCCACGACCGCGCCCCGCACGCCGTCCTCCGCGCCCACCGCCGTGCCTTCCAACCCGCCCACCGAGGACCGGAGCGCCTCCCCGAGCGCGGCGCCGACGACGACCTCCCCGCAGGGCGGCCAGATCCGCGCCGTGCCCTCGGGCGCGCCGAACACCGGCGTGCCGGCGGCGTCGTCGAACGGCCACGGTGAGGCCGCGGCGATCGGTGCCTCCTTGGTCGTGCTCCTCGGCGGCTCGGGCACCGTGGTGGCCCGCCGCAGGCTCAAGGGCCGGGGCTGATCTTGCGGCCGCCGGTCTGGACGCGCGGGTGGCCCGCGATGCTGGCCGCCATGATGCTGGCTTCCGGCTGCGCCGCCGCTTCGGGAACGCCCGCCGGTGGGACTGGGAGGTCTGCCGGCGGGACTGGGACGATCCCGGGCGTGGCGTCCGCCTCTGACGGCTCCGCAGGCAGCTCCCCAGGCGGCCCTGCGGGTGGTTCGTCGGGTTCGTCGGGCTCGGGTCCCTCGGGCTCGACGGGCTCGTCGGGCTCGTCGGCGGCCGGCGCCATCGCGCGCTCCGTTCCGGTACGGCTGCAGATCCCCGACATCGGCGTCGACACCCCGGTGATGTCGCTCGGCCTCGCCGCCGACGGCACGGTCCAGGTCCCGCCGATCGGGGCGAAGAGCCCGGCCGGCTGGTACGACGGTTCGCCCACCCCCGGGCAGACCGGGCCGTCGGTGGTCCTCGGCCACGTGACGGTCGGCCAGTACGGCGACGGCGTCTTCCTGCACCTGGACCGGCTGCGTGCCGGATCCCGCGTGGTGGTCCGGTTGCAGGACGGGGTCTCGGCGGACTTCACCGTGGACTCGGTCCGGACGGTCGCCAAAAGCCAGTTCCCGACCCAGCAGGTCTACGGGAACGTCAACCGCCCGGAACTGCGTCTGATCACATGCGGGGGACCGCGGACCGGCGACGGCTACCTCGACAATGTGCTGGTCTTCGCGTCCCTGACCGGCACCACCACGTGACGGGGCCGACGGGCCCCATCACGTTCCGAGCATCTGGAGAGAGTTGAGCCGGTTCAAGGATTCCGGAGAGAAGAGTCGGGCGGCGTCCGACTTGTTCACCGATCTCTATCCCGGCCTCGCCGGCTGGTGCCGTCGTCTCGTCGACGACGACGGCACCGCCCACGAGATCGCCTCCGAGGCGTTCACGCGCCTGTGGGGACACTGGACCGCGGTGCGCGAGCCCCGCGGGTTCCTGTACGTGACGGCCGCGAACCTGGTCCGCGACCACTGGCGCAAGCTGGACCGCGAACGCCGGGCGCTGCGCGAGGCGACGACCGAGGCGGCGCTGGCGCTGAACCGGGACGGCGCCGACGCGTCCGTCCCGGTGCGGATGCTGGTGCGGTCGCTCCCCGAGCGGCTGCGCACCCCCGTTCTGCTGTACTACTACGCCGACCTCCCGGTCCGCGAGATCGCCCGGCTGACCAGGCGAAAAGAAGGAACGGTCAAATCCGATCTACACGCGGCACGGGAACTCCTGCGCGCCGGACTCGGAGGACATCTTGATCACACTCATTGAGCCCGCGGACGACGGCGACGACAACGACAACGACCTCGACGACTTCGGCGACAACGGCAGCGGCTACGGCACCGGCAACGGCTACGGCGGCGACGAGCTGACCGTGCTGCTCCGTCCCGGCGTCTCGGTGCTCGCCCCGCCGCCCGGCACGTTCCAGCGGGTCCGCCGACGTGCCGCCCGCCGCCGCTTGGTGCGCGCCGTCGCGACCGCCGGCGCCGGTGCGGCGATGACGGCTACCGCGATCGCCATCGTCCTGTGGCCGTCCGGCAGCGCCGCCGGGCCCGGGCCGGTGACCCCGCTCGGTCCGCCGGTGCACGCGACCACCGGCGTGACGAGCGGTGCCACCACCGGCGCCACGACCGGCAAGACGAGCGATACGACGCACCAGTCATCGCAGCCTCCTACGACACCGCCTGGCACGACGTCCACCTCGACCGGGCCCGCGGCCGGTGCCGGCACGACTGCCAGCCGGCCCTCCGAACCGTCGGCCCCCGTTCAAAATCCGTCCGGCAGCACCGCCCCCACCACTCAGGCGCCGTCCGCCCTCATGCCGCCGAGCACCTCGCCCTCGGGCGTACCCACGACCCGGCCCGTTTCCGCGACCCCGACCGCTAGGCGGTGAAGCGGTACCGGGTCTGACTGTAAGGGCCCTTACTGAAGGCGAGGACCTTCGCCGGGCTGACGCCGAAGACGAGGACGGGCCTGTCGAACTCGTCGCGGAATCCGTCGTCGGTGACCTCATAGTCCCAGTCGAGCTTGGACTTCCACAGCGCGGCCAGCCGCGGCAGCCGCTCCCCGTCGGTGACGCGGACGGCGTCCCCCTCGACGACCGCGTCGAGGCCGGAGCGGAACCGGTTGGGGCCCGCGGTGAGGACGCAGTGCGGGTTGGACTCCAGGTTCCTGGTCTTCTGCTCGTGGGCGCCGGTGCAGAAGTGGAGCGTCCCGTCGAGCCAGACGGCGGGCAGCGGCGACACGTGCGGCCGTCCGTCCTCGCGCACCGTCGCCAGCCAGAACATCTCGCTGTCCGTCAGCAGTTCGGAGACCTCGGTCCACGGCGGGGGAGTGGCGTCGGGCTCGCTGAACCCTTTGTGGAGCTCCGCGGTCGGTTCGGTCGGTTCGATTGGTTCGGTCGGGGCCATCGGTGTCTCTCCTTCACCGCTCGTGATCGCTGTCCCTGCCGGGGCACCCGGCCGTACTGGCACGAACCCCGCAATATCAGAATACTTACTTAGGCGCCGAGTCTCGCCTACTGTGCTCGGATATCCGGGTCGGTGCCGGTGCCCGCTGGTCCGAGCGGGTTGTTCCCGTATCGAGGGGGTTCTGGAATGATCGCGTCCACATCGCGCCGGGGTGCGCGGATCAGAGCGGGCTTCGTCGCCCTCCTGCTGGCCGGCACGGCCGCGGTCGGCGGCCAGATCGCGGCGGGGGGACCGGCGCGGGCGCAGAGCCAGGCCCAGTGCGCCTGCTCCGTCTTCCCGGCGTCCGCCACGCCGGACGACCCTGATTCCGGCACGTACTTCCCGGTCGTGCTCGGCGTCAAGGTCGTGCCGTCGGCGGCGGGCTGGATCCAGGGGGTCCGGTTCTACAAGTCGAGCGCCAACACCGGGACGCACACGGGAGCGCTGTGGACGGCCGACGGGTCGCTCCTGGCGACCGGCACGTTCACCGGTGAGACCGCGACCGGCTGGCAGACGCTGATGTTCTCCACGTCGGTGCCGGTGCGAGCCGGTGCGACGTACATCGCGTCCTACTACGCGCCGAAGGGGCACTACGCCTACAGCGTCGGCTACTTCCTGAACGGCCCCGCCGGCACCGCGCCGATCACCGCGCCGTCCGACGGTTCTGCGGGTGGCAATGGCGTCTACAGCGACGCCGGCGCCACGGCGTTCCCGAACTCCAGCTACAACGCCGCCAACTACTGGGTCGACGTGGTCTTCGACGACGGCGGCGTGCCGACCGCCGGGCCGACGGTCACCGCCAACACCCCGGCCGACAACGCGACCCAGGTGCCCGGCACGAGCACGGTCAGCGCGACCTTCTCCGCACCGGTGGACCGCAACAGCGTGCAGTTCAGCCTGACCGACGCCGCCGGAACGCAGGTTCCCGGCACCCTCGGCTACAGCGCGGACGCCGGTACCGTGACGTTCACTCCCGGCACCCAACTGCCGGCGAAGACGACCTACACCGCCTCGATCCAGGCCGCGGATGCCTGGGGCAACGCCATGAGCGGACCGAGTACCTGGAACTTCACCGTCGGGACCACTCCGCCGCCGTATACGTGTCCTTGTTCGCTGTTCTCGTCCAGCGCGGCCCCGGCGGTGACGGATTCCACCGACCCCAACTCCGTGGAACTCGGCGTCCGCTTCGTCCCGGCGATCAGCGGGACCGTCACGGGCGTTCGCTTCTATAAGGGTTCGACGAACACCGGAACCCACACGGGGACTCTCTGGAGCAACACCGGTACCGCCCTGGCGACCGGCACCTTCAGCAACGAGACCGCGAGCGGCTGGCAGACCATGACGTTCGGGACTCCGGTGGCCGTCACCGCCGGGACCACGTACGTCGCCTCGTACCACGCGCCGGTCGGGAACTACTCCTACACGACCGGTTACTTCTCCTACGTGCACCAGACCTATCCGCTGACCGCGCCGGCGAACACCAGCAGCCAGGGCGACGGGACCTACGGCTACGGGAGCTCGGCGACGTTCCCCGGCGCCGGGGGGAACGGGAACAACTACTGGGTCGACGCGATGTTCTCTGTGTCCTGATTCACACGATTCGAGCGTTGCTGCTTCCATCAACCTTCATTATCTTCACGTTCGCCGAGCGCCGCCACGTCGCGCACCGCCTGCTGGACGACACACTGGCGCAGGACGCGTTGATGCACACCTTCAGCCCTGCGGGCCGGGCGCTGCGCGAGAAGTTCAATGGGTTCATCGCGCGCCGCGGTGAGGTTTTCGAGGAGTTGTCGGGATGGCTTTCCGGACTCGCGGTCCACTACCCGCAGCCTGAAGGGAGCCATCCGCTGGTCGGTACGAAGGCGCCGGATGCTGTTCTCGGTGGGGAGGGGCTGGTGCGGTCGCTGCGACCGGACCGGTTCATGCTGCTCGACTTCGGCGACAGTTCCAGCGATGACAGTGCCAGCGATGGCAGTGCTCTGACTGAGCTGGCCGGCGCGCGGGTCGAGGTGCGCTCCGCGCGGCGGCACACCGGCGCGTGGGCCACTGTGCGCGCCGCTCTGATCCGGCCGGACGGGCATGTCGCGTACGCCGTCGATTCGGCCGAGTCCATGGCCGAGACCTTGCCCGACGCCGTCGCCGCCTGGACTCGGCCCACTGCTTCCAGCGAACGCCTCGTCTCCGTATGATGCCGCGCGGCCAAGGACACGAGAGGGCGGAACCGATGGATCAGGGCTCAGCGGAGCAGCAGGACTATGTCGATCGGCTCATCGAGGCCATCACGTATGCCCACGAGCCCGAGGTGATCGGGGCCAAGGCGCTGGCCTACCGGCTCCGCCGGCTCGCGCACCGGTTGGAGACGGACATCAAGCGGGAGCTCGCGCCGCACGGTATCGAGCTGTGGGAGCTGGAGCTGCTCGCCTGCCTGATCCGCTCCGGACCCGACCACCGGCTGTCCGCCGGCCAGCTCATGGCCCAGCTGCAACTGACGTCCGGGGCGATCACCAACCGCGTCGCCCGGCTCGAAGGCAACGGCTGGCTGACCCGGGAGCTCGACCCGAACGACCGCCGCTCCGTGCTCGTCACCCTCACCCCGGCCGGGCACGAGCGGGCGGTCGAGGTCTTCGCGATCAAGACCGATGCCGAGTTCTCGCTGCTCTCCTCGATCCCGGCGGACGCCCAGCGTCGGATCAACGACGACCTGCGCACTGTGCTCATCGCGCTGGAGGGGCCCGCCTGATCGGGGCGGGGAACGGCGAAGGCGTCCAGTAGGGGCCGATGAATCAGGACCCTGCTGGACGCCCGCAGCCTCAATGGGCTGGATCAGCGCCGATCCGAGACGATCAACGCAGATCAGCGCCGATCAGCACCGACTAGAACGGTCCGGCGATCGTCGCCAGGTGCCGGTTGATGAGGACGTCGTACTTGCCCGCGCCGTAGAGCGCGGTGCCGACCTGCTTGATCACGCTGTCCGGCACGGCGGACGGCCCGCCGAACACCGGCAGCGCGCCCATCAGCGCGCTCGGACCCATGTGGGTCAGCGGAGCGTGCTGCTTCAGCCAGGACAGCTCGGCCGCCGGCAGCGTCGTGCCGTCGGCCAGCAGCAGCGGCGAGTTCCAGCGCCCGGTCAGCGCGCCGCCGGACAGCGCGTCCGGCCAGTTCTGGCCGGTGGCGATGCCCGGCACCAGCGGTCCGGCGTCGACCGCCGGGAACATGGTGCTGCCGGCGACCGCCGCGGCGGTGGCGTAGCGGTCCCGGCCGGCCAGGTCGGTGACCTTGCCGTGCCAGCTCGGCTCGCCGGTGGCCACCGCGGTGACGCCCTGGCCGCCGACCGCGTAGATCTTGCTGACGTCCGGGTTGATGCCCGCGAGGTAGGACTTGGTCTCCGACGGCATGACGCCGTCGTGGGTCAGCAGGACGACGCCGGTGCCCAGCTGCGGGGAGGTGCGGTTGCCGTTGACGCCGGCGCCCGCGGTGAGCGCGTCGGGGAAGTTGTCGCCGGTGGCGATGGCCACGCTGCCGGGGATCCCGCCGATGGTCTGGGCGATGCGGACCGAGGTCGCGTAGCGGTCGGTGCCGCCGACCCGGTCCACGGTGAAGCCCAGCGCCGCCACGTCCGCCGCCACCTGCGGGGACAGGGCCTTCTCGCCGCCGAGCAGGTAGATGGTGGAGCCGGGCGGCAGGATCCGGGTCAGCTCCTTGGCGACCTCCGGGGAGAGCTTGTGCGGGTCGGTCAGCAGCAGCGGACCGGCCTTCGCCACGGCCAGCGCGTTGCCGGACAGCGCGTCGGCGAACTGGTCGTCGCGGGCGATCACCGCGGACTTCGCGATGCTGTTGCCGTTCGCGTCGGAGAAGGCGGTGCCGCGGTCGGCGGTGTTGTAGCCGGACACCTTGACCGCGGTGTCGACGCGGTCGGTGCCGCCGAGGCGGTCGATCGTGGGCTTGGTCACCGGCGGGAGGAAGGGCGTGGGCGTGTTCGTCGGGCCGGTGTAGAGCGGTCCGTTGTCCCAGGCCAGGTATCCCCCGCCGATGTTGGCGTCGGTGATGATGGCCTTCGGGGATCCGCCGGTGGCCGCGATCACGTCCAGGTTGTTGGGGCCCCAGGTGCCGCCGGAGCTGTTCGCGATCCAGGTCTGCTCCTGGAACGCGATCTCGGTGCCGTCCGGCGACCAGACCGGCTGGAAGGTCTGGCCCGCGACATGCGTGAGTTGGTTCGGAGACGTGCCGTCGACGTTCGCGACGATGATCTGCGCTGTGCCGTGCCCGCCGCCGTACACCGTGTAGGCGATCTTCTTGCCGTCCGGGGAGAAGCTGATCGAGTCGGCGTTCGTCACCGTCGCGACCTTGGACGTGGCCGGGTCGTAGATCGCGATGTTGAACGTCACCGCGTTGCTCGTGATGCCGGCGACCAGGCCGCCGGGGCCGAAGACCAGGTGGCCGGTCAGGCCGCCGGGTGCCTTGTAGGCGGTGAGCCCGGTGCCGTCGGTCTTGATCTTGAAGTTCCCGCCGTTGTTGTTCCGCGCGAACACGACCGTCGAGTCGTCCAGGAACTGCGGGTAGAGGTCCGCCGGGTTGACGCCGTCGAGGGGCTGGCCGGTCGCCTTGTCCAACAACCGGGCCCCGGTGCCGTCGGCGTTCGAGATCCACAGGTCGTACCCGTCCTGGAACACCGCCTTCGTGCCGTCGGGCGAGAACACCGGCGACGTGATGGAGTCGGTCGGGTTGAAGCCGGTGCCGGACGGCGTGACCATGTGCTGCCCCGAACCGTCCGGGTTGACCCCGTACCAGATCTGGCCCTGGCTGTAGCTGAGCTGTCCGTTGTGCGGTGTCCCGGACGCGGCGTTCGCCGCCGGCGCCGCCAGACCCCAGACACCCGAGGCGGTGGCCGCACCGACCGCGGCGGCCGCGGTGAGGGCGCGGGCAGCCCTTGAATCGCGAGTCAAAGTGATCTTTCCTCCCCCGTGTCGCGATTTCGGGCCGCGACGCAAGAACCTCTGAAGTGGGCGGCTCAGATTAGCGCCGGGACTCTCGGGTCGGGAAGATGTTCGACTGCTCGTCTTTCCAGCCCACGGGGCCCACAACCGTGCCGAATCCTTAATTTTCGCAGCATCCTGAAGTAGCATGCGAGGACCGATGGGCCCGGCGGGGGCACGGCGGGCCCCGGGCCCGGTTCCCCTTGCGGGCGATTGATCCGAGACGCATCCTGGTGGACAGGTCTAGCCGTTGGGGCGCGATCTGCGCCGGGGGGGCGAAGAAGGATCACACGTCGACGACGCTGGATACTAGGGGCCTCACACCATGGAAGTTGTTCGGGGAACGGAATTCCGGGATGTCGCCATGCCGACCGGCGCGGGGGCGGCGACCGACGCCGACCGGCGGATGGCCGAGGCGGTCGCGCTGTCGTGCGCCAGGAACGGCGCCGATCTGACCGACGATGCCGCGCACGCCGGGTTCACCGCCGCGCTGGTGACGCTCACCGGGATGTTCAAGGGCTACCTGGCCAACGACCTGGTGGATCAGGACTCGTACGACCTGGTCGTGGCCACGGTCGCCGCGCTGGTCCAGGCCGGCGACGTCATCCGGCAGGACTAGGCCGGATACGGCAGGCCTAGTCGGGATACGGCAGGTCTGGGCGGGATACGGCAGATCTGGCCGGGTCAGTCGCGGAGCTCCCCGAGCCGGACGCGTGCGACTCTTCGCAGCGCCGGGAGTGCTTGGAGGTCCGCGAGACGGAACAGGCGGGTTGCGGGACCGGCGCTCGATGAGGCCGATGCCGATGCCGATGCCGAAGCCGAGGCCGAGGCCGATGTCGAAGCCGCCGACGATGTAGTGGTCGGCACCGGCGCGATCTTCGCTCGGCGAACCGCGCTGTCCAACGTCCGGTACGGGATGCCGGTCATCGCCGCGAGCTCTTTCAGGCTCACCAGCGCGGTGTCGTCGACGCCGGGGATGATCCCCGAGTCCCGGACGAGGTCGAAGCGGCGCCAGCGGCCCGGGGCCGGATCGCATTCCGGGGTGGAGCAGACCAGCACGTGCCCCCGGCCGTCCGGTGCGATGGCCGTCTCCGGGAGCAGGCTCGCCTGGTCGCAGGTGGGGCAGCGGCGGGACCGTTCGCCGTACGCGCCGGCCAGGGTCCTGGCGTACCGGCCGTGCTCTCTGCGGCAGGTCATCGCCACGGTGTCGCCGACTTCTTCGGGGACCTCGTCGAGGTGTTCGGCGAGGAAGGCGAACCCCGCCTGCAGGGTCTGAACTGGTACGTCCACCGTCGCCGCCTCGGGGTGGGCCAGGGCCTGTCGCATGGTGTCGATCTCGTCGAGCACCACCTCGTAGGACTGCACCAGGCAGTCCAGGATCGTCACGTCCAGCGGTGCCGATCCGTGTACGGGAGCCTTGCGTCCGCCGCCGGTCCGCTCGGAATCCCCTGCCGATCCGCGTCCTGAGGCCCCGGTCTCCAGGGCGTGTTGGAGCCGATCGGCTGCACGTGCGGCTTCCCGCACGATGCGCCCCCGTTCCTCGATCACGTACCTCATCTCCTGTGTCACCGAAGGTGTCATCGGATGCGCGTCCGGCGCGGCGCCTCCGCCGGCCGGGTGCGTTCCCGATAGTTTGACAGTGCCCTCATTCACTCTTCATGGTCGCGGACCTGTGGGTCCGCGCGCCACCGAACCTGCCGGTGGCCGCGTGGCGGGGGCCACGCCTGCTCTGGCGTGCCCTCAGGTCTGCCAAATCAAACATCAGTTCGAATTGATTCGAAGCATAGGCCGAGGTCCGCTTCGAAAGCCACCGTTCAGGCGTTGCCTGGCCGCAACCGGCCGCACACCGTCGCGCCGCCGTCTTCGAACCCTGATTCGGGCGGGTCGCAGGTCAGGCCCTGTGGATAACTAAACGCTTGCGCCGCCGTGGTCGGAGGATGCAACATTCTCGACGATAAGTTGTTCTCGGTGTGGCCGCAGGGCCCCGGAGCAACGAGAACCTCGAGCCCGACGATCGTCGCCTGATCCCAGGTGCGGTCGCCGGGCTTTTGCGTTCCCACGCCCCGCCGGCGACGCGGCATGCCGCGTCCGGAGCCCGGCCCTGTGTGGTCGTCATCTGATTCCCCGATTTCCCGCGAAGGGGTGGCTGCTTGCTCTCGACTCGTATGACGTTCTCGCGCTGATGGAAGTTGCTGATGTGGACGTCACAAATCAGCCGCCGATCGATGACGGACCCGAAGCTCAGGCGGCGCGCCGGCGAGCTCTGGAGCAGGCGCTCACCGGGATCCGGGCCGCGCGGCGCCGCCGGAAGCCCGAGCCGTCGGCGGTTCCGGTGCAGCCACCGCCCGAACCTTCTGAAACCGCTGAACCTGTTGCCGAATCCGGTGCCGAACCCGGTGCCTTCGGGGACGCCTGGCCCGCGGTCTCGACCCTGCCCTGGATCGAGCAGGCCGCCTGTCAGGAGGCTGATCCGACGCTGTTCTTCGGCCCGGACCTCCTGAGCACCGACGGCCGCCGCGAGCGGATCGCCGAGCGCCGGCGCCGGGAGACAGAGGCGAAGGTCTTCTGCTCCGACTGCCCGGTCCGTGCCCAGTGCGCCGAGCACGCGCTGTCCCTGCCCGAGGCGCACGGGGTCTGGGGCGGGATGGGCGAGATGGAGCGGCTGGCGCTGCTTCGCCGAGCGGCCGTCTGACCGTCGCGGTGTCCGTAACCCCTGCCTTATGCCCCAAGACCTGTAGCGAAAGGAGTGATCCGCATGACCACCTCGCCTCCGAGCAGCCTGCCCGACGTCGAACTCGTCGTCATCGACTGGCTCAAGAACACGGCGTCCGCGCCGTGGACCACCGTCGACCGCGTCCCGCCGAGCGGATTCGACGGCACCCAGGCGGTGGTGCTCGTCTCCCGGATGGGCGGCGCCTGGATCGACACGACCTACGAGGACGTCCCGATCATCCAGCTGGAGTGCTACGGGTCGACCAAGCTCATCGCGATGACCGTGGCCATGGCCGCCCGGGCGCGGCTGCTGGCGATCGACGGGTTCGCCGACGGCGGCGCGACCGTCGTGATGGTGACCGAGTGCGACGGTCCGCGCTGGCTGCCGGACTACCTGCACAACGGCGCCAACCGCTACGTCTCGATGACGCAGCTCAACCTGCGCATGGCCTGAGCGCCGCCCCTGCGCCGCCCGCGCCCCGCCGGCCTCCGGCGCGGTCCGCGGGCCCACGACACCGGCGGGCCGTCCGGTACCGACCGGGTGAGGTAACCCTCAACAGACAAGTCAAAGGAGAGATGGTCCATGCCTGGAACCAACCCGAGCCAGATCCGCGTGGCCGGCCACGGTCACGTCTTCGTCGCCCCGCTGGGCACCGCCGCGCCGGCGGACACCACCACCGCGTGGGGCGCGGCCTGGCACGACCTCGGCTACACCGACAACACCGGGGTGAAGTTCAGCAAGAAGGACAAGCTCGACAAGATCGACTCCTGGCAGACCGCCTCCGCGGTCCGCCACGTGTTCTCGGCCCGCGAGCTGACCCTGAAGTTCTCGATGATCCAGGTCAACACCGACACCCTGCCGTTCTTCTTCGGCGGCAACCCGACCACCAACGCGGTGACAAACATCGGCACCGGCACCCCGCCGGCCCCCCTGTGGTCCTACGCCGTCCAGACCACCCCGGACCTGGACGAGCGCATGCTCGGCATCGAGTTCACCGACACCGTCCAGGGCTCCGGCGGCGGCGCGGTGAAGTACCGCGTCATCGTCAACCGCGGCTCGGTCATCGACACCGACGACCTGTCCCTGGTCAACAACGGCTCCATCAAGCTTGGCGTGACCTTCGAGGCCATGGAGGTCAACGACGCCACCCCGCTGGCCACCTGGCTGATGAACGACCCGGCGCTGTCGTAGGCGATCTGGGTGTTCCAGGCGGGTTGGGCGAGCTAGGCGAGCCAAGCGATCTAGGCGCTGAACGCGCCGACCGGATCGGCGGCCGGGGTTCCCTTCGGGGGCTCGGTCCGCCGTCCGGTCGGCGCGCCCCGTTTCACAGAACCCGTATTCACAGAACCCGTATCCACCAGCTTCCGCACCCGCACGTCCCGAAGGAGACATCCATGACCACGTTCGACGTCAACGCGGCGCGCGCCCAGCGCCTGGAGGCCGCCGGCGGCCACACCTGGGCCTTCACCCTCGACACCGAGACCTTCACCCTGCCGCGCGAACTGCCCCGGGCCACCGCGCGCGCCATGGCCGCCACCGATGACAACGACATCGACGCGATGCTGCGCCTGCTGCTCGGCGACGTCCAGTACGAGCGCTTCGCCCGGCACGACCTGACGGTCCAGGACATCGCGGCGATCCTCACCGCCTACGGCGAGCAGACGGGCCTGTCCCTGGGGGAAGGCTGAGCCTCGGCGTCCTGGTCGAGGACCACGCCGAGGCGATAGAAGCCGACCTGCTCCGGCACTACCGGGTCGACCTGCTCGACTGGTACCGCGGCGACCTGTCCTCCCGCCGCCTGTCCGTCCTGCTCCGCCACCTCCCCACCGACTGCGCACTGGCCCGCGAACTGCACGGCGAGGGTGCCGAATGGGGCGTCGCAGAGTACTTGCTCGCCGCCGCGGTCGACCACCTGGCCATCGGGAACTGGATGTTCTCGGCGGTGAACCGGGACGAGGACAGCCCGATGCCGGAGGCGCCGGAGCCGATTCCGCGTCCGGGGGAGGCGGAAGCGTCGTCCTCGCCGGACGGCGAAGCCGAACCGCCGCCTTCGGGCGACGTGACCATGCCGGCGCCGTGGGAGATCGCGCGGTTCTTCGGCTGAGGCCGGTGACCGATGCAGCACCTCGACCCGGATCGGATCTTCGACATGACAGGAGTGCCAGATGGCTGAATCACCCGCGATCGGTGCGATCGCGGACGCGGCCGACAAAACCAAGTCAGGCTCATGGAGCGTCGTGCACGACTTCCTCGTGGGTCTGGCCTCGGGCTCGTCGTCGAGCTCCAGCTCGACCTGGTTCACGAGACAGCCGAACAGCGTCACCGCCCAGGGCATCGGGTCCGGGGCGGCCCAGTTCGTCAACCCGAGCGTCTCCGGGCTGGCCGTCGGCGGCAACCTCGCCTCGGCGACCTACACCGCGTTCAAGGCGGACGAGACCGGGTTCTACCTGTTCGGCAAGAAGCTCGGCAACGATCCGCTCAAGGCGCAGGTCGACCAGATCGCGAAAGCCTCCGGGAGGCTGACTCAGCTGGTCGAGTACCCGGGAACGGGCCTGGTCGCCGAGACGAAAGCCCTGAAGGCGAAGCTCCTGGCGATCGCGACGACCGTGAAAGAGCTGCCCGACAGCCTGAGCGGCGCCCGCAAAACCCACCTCACCCAAGGTGGAAAGCGGGGTGTCGCCTCGAACACCGCCGAGCTCGACGCGATCAAGAAGGCGGTGGAAGAGCTGGCCGAAAAGCTCGGCGTCTGACCGCCGGCCGATGAGACCCCGAACCAAAGTGGAGATGAACCATGGCTACGTTGAACGCGAGTCTCAACACGGCGATCGCGAGACTCGGAACCTTTCGCACCAGGACGTCCGAGGCCGCCCGTTCGGCCCGGGACCTCGCCACCGGCTCGGCGGCCGCCGAGCGCGAGGTGAAGAAGTCCGCCGACACCGCGGCCACCGGCGGGGGCCTGTTCACCAAGCTCAAGACCGGCCTCGGGCTGTCCGAGGAGGGCATGAAGGGCCTGAACGGCGCGATGAAGGCCAACGCGATCGGCCTGCTGCTGACGCTGCTCGCGCCGCTGATCCAGAAGTTCACCGACATGATCATGAACTCCAAGGCGGTGCAGGCCGCGATCCAGATCGCCTTCAAGATCATCGGTGACACGATCAGTACCGTCTCGAAGTTCGTCAAGGGCGTGTTCGACGTGGTCTGGCCCTATGTCTGGGGCCTGTTCAAGTCGGTCATCGGCAACATCGTGACCGAGGTCAAGTCGGGCTTCGAGATCGTGAAGAACCTGATCATGATCCCGATGAACTACGTCAAGGGCGAGATCAAGGTCACCTGGGACATCATCTCCGGGATCTTCCAGATCGCGATGGACCTGCTCACCGGCAAGGTGGGGAAGGCCTGGGGCGACATCAAGAAGATGATCACCAGCGTGGTCAACGACGTCCACGACACCATCAGCTCGGTGTGGGGCGGGCTCGCGAACATCGCCAAGGCGGCGTTCCAGGCCGTGCTGGCCGCCGTCCGGGACCCGATCAACGCGATCATCGGCCTGGTCAACAGGGCCATCGACGGGCTGGACTCGGTCCACATCTCGATCCCCTCCTGGGTCCCCGGCATCGGCGGCAAGTCCTTCGGCGTCAACATCCCGCACATCCCGACCCTGGCCGACGGCGGTATCGTGCTGCCTCGTCCGGGCGGCACGCTGGCGCTGGTCGGTGAGGGTGGGCAGTCCGAGGCGGTGCTCCCGCTGTCGAAGCTGTCCGCGATGCTCGCCGGCGCGCGCGGGCCGGTGCTCGGGGCGGCCGGGGCCGCCGGCGGCGGGTTCACCGTCACCAACTACTACGAGGCCAACAACGGTTCGGCGCGGCGCACCGCCGAGGAGCTGATGTTCCTGGCCAAGGCGCGCGGCTGAGGGCTGAACGCTGAACGGATAGCGCTGAACAGCCAACGGAGCGCGCTCCGTCCCGC
>NZ_JAACYW010000530.1 GCF_015356825.1 Catenulispora rubra
CCCCAGCACAACTCCCCCACGACAGCGCCTCCTTCATCGGCCGCGCCGAAGACGTAGACCAAGTCCTCGAACACGCGCGCGCCGACGGCACCTGCTCACCGCGCGTGGTGATGGTCGTCGGCGTCGGCGGAATCGGCAAGACAACGCTGGCCGTACGCTGCGCGCACCTCCTGCGCGAGGCGTACCCAGACGGCCAGATCTACATCAACCTGCGCGGCTTCGACCCAACCCACCCCGCGCTCACCCCCTCAGCCGCCCTCCACCACCTCCTGACCTCACTCGGCGTCGCGACAGTCCCGGCCGAGCACGAACAGCGCGTGGCCCTGTGGCGAAGCATCGTCGCGGGACGCCGCATGGTCGTCCTGCTCGACAACGCACGCTCCGCCGAGCAGGTCGAAGACCTGTTGCCAGGCACCGGATCCAGCTTCGTCATGGTCACCAGCCGCGAGCGTCTCGGCCGCCTCGCGGTGAAGTACGCCGCGCGCCGGGTGACCCTGGCCCCCCTCGCCGTAGCCGACGCCCTCGGTCTGCTCGCCGACGCGGTCGGCGCCGAGCGCGTGAACGCCGAGGCACCAGCGGCGCGGCGGCTCGCGCAGCTCTGCGACCACCTACCGTTCGCGCTACGGATCGCCGCGGAGCAGCTGGTGGCGGTATCCGACGGACGGATCGCCGACCTGGTCGGCAGCCTGGAGGACGCGCATCAGCGCCTGGACACGCTACGTCTGGAGAACGACGACCTGTGCTCGGTGCGCAGCGTCATGGCGTGCTCGTTCGACGCGCTGGACCCGGACACGGCACGCGCCTGCCGGATGCTCGGGGCGTTCCCGGGGGTGAACCTGACGCGGTACTGCGCGGCGGCGCTGTTGAACGTGCCGGTGGCGCAAGCAGCAGAACTGATGCAGCGGCTAAGTGCACAGCATCTGCTGGAGCAGCACGGCGACCGTTACACGATGCACGACCTGACGCGGACCTACATCAGGGAGCTGGCTCGCGGGTTGCCCGACGATGAGGTGCGGGCGGCACGGGATCGGGTGAGCGGCTGGTACACGGTGACGCTTTCGCAGATGGCCGGTGTGGGGCGACAGCTGGTTGTTGGTGCAGTTGCTAAATACAGCGACGTACCTCACGAACCGCAGCCCTTCACCGGCCAAGACGACCTACTCCGCTGGTGCGCCCAAGAGTGGCCGAACATCAGCGCCCTCATCCGCAGCACAGCACGCTCCGCCGACCACCTGTCGACATGGCGTCTGACCTACCTGATGTTCGACTACTTCCACGCCAGCGGCTCGGCGGCCGACTGGCTGGACCTCCTGCGCATCGCGACGCGCTCGGCCGAAGCATCGGGCGACCGTCGTGCCCGCGTAGTACTGCTGATCCACATGAGCGTCGCGCACTGCCGGACCGGACGGGCCGACGCGGCCGTCGCCGACCTGTGCAAAGCCCTCGACCTGCTGGACGCCGCCGACGAACCACCCCTGCGCGTGAGCCTGCTCAGCACACTAGCGTCGGTGATGCGCGCGTCGAAGGCCTACGACCAGGGGTTGGCAGCAGGCCTGGAAGCGCTGGCGCTGGCAGCCGAATGCGACGACGAGTACCAGCGCGCGGCGGCCGAAGACGTGCTCTGCGAGCTCTACGCCGAGACCGGACGCTGGCTCGAAGCGGTCGCCCACGCCGAGGCCGGACTCATCGAGGCCCGCGCCTGCGGCAGCCCGCTCCTCGAAGCGAACCTCCTGATCAACCTGGGCCTCGCCCGCAACGGCCTCGGCGACCCGATCGCCGCGCAGGCGTGCCTGGTGCGCGCGCTCCGCGTGACGCAGTCCGCCGGCGACCGCTACCACGAGGGCCTGGCGCTGCTGGCGCTGGCGCGGGTCCGGTCTCTGGAACGGGACGCGGCGGCGGCGATGGCGAAGCGGGCGCTGGCGCAGTTCCAGGAACTGGCGGCCGAGGAGGCGAAGGAGGTTCTGGAGTTCCTGGGAGACCTCCAACTGGCGGGGAGTGTCGTGGCGGCCTAAGCACGAGTCGAGGGCCGAGGGCCGCGAGCCGCCCGGGCTCGTGCCAGGTACTGAGCACACACCTACAATCCGAAGACGACGGCGGTTCCCCGGTGCTTGACTCACCAGGGAACCGCCGTCTCCTTGTCGGGCCAGGGCTGCCAACGAGGTCAGACCAGCCGGATCAAGCCGGCGGGTTCTTGAAATCACCCTTGATCGTGATCGCGTTCGGCGGCCAGGGTGCCGACCGGCGGCGCGGTGCGTTCCCGCAGGTCGTCCCGGAGCTGGGAGCGAAACATCAGCCCAGGAACTCGTTGGTGCGCACCTTGCGCGCGTAGGCGTCGACCGCCTCGGCCCACTCGATCTTCGGCCAGGCGACGTACACCTTGGCCAGCGTCGTCTGCGCCGGGTCTTGGACGCGATGCCAGTCCCCGCGGAGCAGGTAGGCGGTCTCCCGAAGCCGCGCCGCGCGCGCCGTCGCGTACTCCGGGAACTTGCGGCGATCGCAGACACCGGGCCGGAGGTGCGCTAATGTCGCCAAAATGGGAGAAGTCACCGACTACTACGCGACCCTGACGACGGATGTCGGGGAGCTCTTCGACGGCATGCGCCGCCGGGCGCTGGAGCTGGCGCCCGACGCGGTGGAGGGGCGCAGCTATGCGATGCCCGCGCTGCTCTACCGGGGCAAGGGTCTGATCGCGACGATGCAGACCGCGAAGCATCTCGCGCTCTACCCGTTCAGCGGGAAGGTGGTCACGCAGGTGGCCGAGCGGCTGGAGGGGTTCTCGCTGTCGTCGGGGGCCATCCGGTTCAGCGTCGGGCAGCCGCTTCCGGCCGAGGTGCTGGACGACGTCGTGCGGCTGCGCGTGGCCGAGATCGACGCCGTCGCGGACGGCGGGTCTCGGCGGCGCGCCGACTAGCAGGCGTGGCAGGCGGGGGCCGACGAAACAGAAGCGCCGACCCGGCGACGGCCGCCGGCGCGGTCAGGCGCCGCCGCCCTCCCGCCCCTGCCACACCAGCACGGCCTCGACGCGGCTGCGGGCGCCGAGCTTGGCGAAGATGTGGTTGACGTGGTTCTTGACCGTCTTCTGGCTCAGGCGCATGCGGTCGGCGATGTCGGCGTTCAGCATGCCGTGGCTGATGCAGGTCATCACCTCGGCCTCGCGCGGGGACAGGTCGCGGG
>NZ_JAACYW010000531.1 GCF_015356825.1 Catenulispora rubra
GGCGCGCGGCGGGTCGTGGTGGCGCCGTACTTCCTGGCGCCGGGATACCTGGCCGACCGGGAACTTCATGGTGTTCTCCGGCACCCGCGCCAGCGGCGCCTTGATCGCCACCCCGGCCGCGCACACCGCGAGCACCGCGGCCACCGCTGCGACCGCCGCGTCCCGCCGCCGCGCGCCCGAGCAGGATCGCCTTCCCCGCCGCGCCCTGCCCCAGCCTGTGCCGCGATCCCACGCGATACGCCATGTGGTAGTCCGTCCACGTAGGCTCCACCACCGCGATCGCCAGCGCGTCCGGTCCCTCCGCCACCGTCAGGTGCGCCGTCGCACCCACCGCCTCGGCCAGCCTGCGCAGCGGCGGCGTCGCCGCCTCCCGCAGCAGCGGGTGCACGCGCGCCGCCAGCCGCAGGACCCCGACGCCGAGGTGCACGCGGCCGTCCGGGTCCCGCCGCGCCAGCCCGTGCGCCTCCAAGGTCGCGACCAGGCGGTAGCCGGCGGTGCGCGGCGCCCCGACGCGTTCGGCCAGTTGGGCGACCGTCAGGCCGGAGGTGGCGTCCGCCAGCGCTGTGAGCACGCGGATCCCCCGGTCCAGAGTCTGGCTGGTCTCCGGTTCCGGCGCGGGATCGGTGCGGGTCATACGCGCAGCTTAGATCGTGGGTGGACCATACTCGACGGATGGGTATCGACGACGATCTCTTCCGGCGGCAGCGGCTTCTCCAGATCGAGGCGGAGGCGGTCCTCGACGACCTGGACCTGACGGCCGGGCTGGAGACGATCGGCGATCCGATCCGCACCGGCAGCTCCGCGCTCGGCGTCATGGTGAAGCCGGACATCGACATGACCACCGCCTGCTCCCGCCTCGACCTCGCGGCCTTCGATGCCGTCGCGCACCTGGCGACCCGGCTGGCCCGGCACGAGCGCGTGCGCCAGGTGACCTTCCGCGACGACACCGGCAGCTGGAACACCGAGCCCGACAGGTACCCCGACGGCCTGTTCCTCCAGGTCCAGTACCGCTCCCCGCGCCCGCGCGACTGGAGTCTGGACCTGTGGTTCGTCGACCAGCCCGAGCGCCAGCCGGATCTGGGCCACCTGCGCACGCTGCTGCCCCGCCTCACCGACGAGACGCGCGAAGCCATCCTGCGCATCAAGGAGGAGTGGACGCCGCGCCCCGAGTACGGCCGTGAGGTCAACGGGACTCTGATTTATGAGGCTGTCCTTGATGGGGGAGTACGGACCCTTCCGGACTTCGCGGAGTGGCTGGCGCGGGACGCAGCCGCTTCGATGCCGGATACCGCTTCGATATCAGATACCGACCGGGCCTAGGCAGCCGCGCCACCCGCTCGCGCACCCGGCGCCCGATCCACAGCCACAGCCCGGTGGGCAGGAACACCGCGTCGCCGACCATCATCGCCGCCGAGAACAGCGGCAGCCCCATCACGACCGCGATCGAGAAGTGCATCCCGACCAGCATCACCAGGCACGGGTACTTCAGCCACTTGCTGAACACGGCGAACGGGAACGCGATCTGCACGAACACCGTCAGGTACGCCACGACCGCGATCGTGACGCTCTGCCCCGCCATGAAGTCCGACAGCCCCGGCCAGGGCCGGAACCAGTCCAGATGCAGCGTGTAGTACAGCGCGGTCCCGTTCTGCCAGTCCGAGCCCTGCGACTTGTACAGGCCGGCCGCGGCGTAGACCACGCAGATCTGCGCCGCGATCACCAGCACCGCGGCGTTGTGCAGGAAGGTGACGATCTCCTCGCGCGTCCGGTCCAGCTCGGCGACCGCCTGCCAGCCCGGCGTGTTCGGCCAGGCGAACTCGGCGATGCCGGCCGCCTCCCGCTTCGCGGCCTGCCGACGCTTGCGCCGCGCGTCCAGCGACCAGCGCGCGCCGCAGCGGCTGAAGGCCAGGTAGACGGCCATCAGGCTCATGATGTTGTCGCCGCCGTCGGTGAGGAACACGTTGCGGCCGGTGAACGCCATGAGCGTGAGCGCGAAGCAGATCGACGTCACGCGCGTGCGCCAGCCCAGCACGAACAGCAGGCAGACCAGCATCGCCACGTGGTACCAGAACTCGAACCAGGCGTTGCCGCCGTGCCCGAGGAACGTGTACCACCACCGGTCGACGGCGAGCCAGTCCAGGCCGGGGTCGTTGGCGAACTGCTGGTTCAGCGCTGAGGTCCAGGGCGCGTTCGGGCCCCAGAGCGACTGGCGGTTCGGGTACTCGTGGAGCAGGAAGATCAGGTAGAGCGAGCCGTAGCCGATGCGCAGGACGGCGGTGCCGTAGAGCGCGATCGCGTGCGTCGTGAGATACGTGAGGGTCGTGCCGGCCTTGTGGGCGGCCCACATCAGAGGCTGCCGGCGGAACGGCGGGCACTGCTCGGCGGCTGGCGCGAGAGCGGCGGCTGTCTGGGCAGCTTCGGCTTCCACAGCTCCGACGGCCGCGACGCCGTCCACGCTTTCGACAGTGTCGGCACTGTCAGCGGTCTCGGCGGTGTCGTCGATTTCCGAGGTCACGGAGCCACGCTCCCGTTCGGGCAGCCGTAGGAGACGGCGTCGGGGGAGACCTGCCGCCACGGGACGATGTGCACCGCCGGCTGCTGCACCTGGTTCGGCGCGTCGGCCGGCGCGATGTCGGTGGTGGTGACCCGGAACTCGATGTTCATGATCTTGCCCGGCGGCACGCCGTCCCTGGCGCTGCGCGGCTGGATCCGCTGCATCGCGATGTTCACCAGGTACTGCCGCGTCATCTCGGCGCGCCCGGAGGTGCCGACGTCGGAGGAGTCGTGCGTGGTCAGGTAGGCGTCGGTCCAGGCCCGGCGCAGCTCGTTCTGCTCCATGTGGCCGGGGAAGGGGTTGTGCGCGATGGTGTCGTAGTCCATCTGCGACAGGTTGTACCAGGGTGTGACGCTGCTGTAGCAGTCGGTGGAGACCCTGGCCTCGATCGTGAAGTTCTGGGACATCGGGTTCGGCGCGAACAGCCGCCAGTTCTGGTCGAACCACGGGTAGACCCACTTGGCGATGGGCGTCGCGAGCCTGGTGCTGACCGTGTTCGTCGGCGAGTTGGTCAGGAACGTGATCGTCAGGTGGTACAGCGCCAGCAGCGAGATGCCGAGGACGGCGACGCCCAGGACCGCCCGGGACCACCACGGGCGGGGAGCCGGTCGAGGGG
>NZ_JAACYW010000532.1 GCF_015356825.1 Catenulispora rubra
GGTCAGGGGAACCGGCTCGGGGGGTTGCGGGCCGGCGGGCGTCTCAGCCACCAGATACAGCCGCTGGTCGCGGGAGCAGGAGAAGACCGCGAGGTCGGGCGTGGCGAGGTAGGGGCGTCCGCCGTACCCGATGGCCTTGTTGCCGACCGGCCAGTCCGGGCCCAGCACCGGTCCGACCGTGCCGTCGGCGCCCCGGCGCACCAGCCCGACGGTGGCCGTCGCCGGATCCGGCGCGCACCACCAGGTCTGCCCGCCGACGATCGAAGGCCACTGCGGCGCGCCGGGGGTGGCGGCGACGTCTGCGGGCGTGAGCGGAGACGGCCAGGTGCCATACGGGTGGTCGACCTTTGTCACAGGATCTCCTCAGCTCGGTCGGCGGTGCGGTGCGGTGCTGGGCGGTGCGGTGATCGATTCGCGCGGTTGAGGCGCCATCGTGGCCGCCGACAGCCGATCGGCAAGGCGGTTGTCGGGATTTGGAGTGTGAGCGGCGAGGTTTTCGAGGCTCGCGCTCCGCGCGGCCCGCGAAGACCCACGCTGGTCCCGAAGGAGCATCGCCGCGCGTCGCGTGCCCGGAACGAGCGCGCAGCGGCCGAGCCTCAGCGAGGGACCTGTCATGCCTGACCATCATGCCCGCCGCATCCGCCGCGACCGCGCCGTCCACGCCGCGGTCGCCCAGGGCCTGCTCGACCCGCAGCAGACGCCGGTGGCGGCGTTCGTCGACGTCGCCGGGATCGCGCAGACGGCGGCGGAGCTGCTGGCGGCCTGGCCGCCCGAGGTGGACGTGCTGCACGCCTTCGCGGCCAAGGCGAACCCGCTGGTGCCGGTGCTGGCGCTGCTGCTGCGGCACGGGCTCGGCTGCGAGGTGAGCAGCCCCGGGGAACTGGCCCAGGCGCGCGCCGCGGGGTTCCCGGCGTCCCGGATCGTGCTGGACTCGCCGGCGAAGACGCAGGCCGAGCTGGCCGAGGCGCTGCGGGACGGCATCGCGCTGAACATCGACAACTTCGAGGAACTGGAGCGCGTGGACCGCCTGGTCGCCGACGGGGCGGCGGCGCTGCGGACCGGGGTGCGGATCAACCCGCAGGTCGGGATCGGGTCGATCGAGGCCATGTCGACGGCCGGCCGGACCACGAAGTTCGGCGTCGCGATGGCCGACCCGGGCAACCGCGAGCGGCTGCTGGCGGCGTACGCGGCGCGGCCGTGGCTGCGCTGGGTCCACGTGCACGTCGGCTCGCAGGGCATCCCGCTGGAGCTGAACGCGGCGGGGGTGGCCGAGGCGGTGCGGTTCGCGCAGGAGGTCAACGCGCGGCGCGAGGGGCAGATCGAGGGCATCGACATCGGTGGCGGGCTGCCGGTGGACTTCAGCGGGGACGAGGACAGTCCCACCTTCGCCGATCACGTGGCGGTGTTGCAAAACGCCGCGCCGGAGCTGTTCGGCGGGGAGCTGAAGGTGGTCACGGAGTACGGCCGGTCGGTGATGGCGAAGAACGGGTTCATCGCCTCGCGGGTGGAGTACACGAAGACCTCTGGCGGGCGCGCTATAGCGTTGACACACGCAGGGGCGCAGGTAGCGGCGCGTACTGTGTTCGCCCCCAAGTCGTGGCCGCTGCGGGTGCTGGCGTACGACCGGCACGGGCTGGCGAGCACGGCGGAGCTGGAGGTGCAGGACGTCGCGGGGCCGTGCTGCTTCGCGGGGGATCTGATGGCTCGGGAGCGGAAGCTGCCGAAGCTCTCCACGGAGGACATCGTGGTGGTGCCGGATACGGGTGCGTACTACTTCTCCTCGCCGTTCCAGTACAACAGCCTGCCGATGCCGCCGGTGTTCGGGTTCGAGGTGTCGGAGGGGGATGTGGTGCGCTTCCATGTGTTGCGCGCCGCGGAGAGCATCGAGGAGCTGGTGGCGCGCAGTGGGGTGCTGCCGGCGGGGCTGCGGTGAGTGGCTGCTCGGTTGTTCTGCGCGGGGGTTGGGTTGCGGACGGGATCGGGACGCCTTTGGTCGCGCTCGACGTCGGGATCATCGGCGATCGGGTCAGGCTGCTGGCACCTGGCTCCGTCGCTCAGGCTGATGAGGTTCTGGACGTCTCGGGCTTGGTAGTCGCGCCAGGGTTCATCGACGCGCATACGCACTCCGACACGGCTTGCATCGACGCTTCTGAACGCCGACTGGATAGCTCTCAAGCCTTCGCCTCGGTACTCCAGGGAGTCACGACCGAGATCGCCGGGAACTGCGGCGTCAGCGCCTTTCCAGGAACGTACTCAGGGCTGGCTGAGCTCAGTCGCGCCCATAGCGTTTCCGGACGCTCCAATCACTTGGCTTCCCTCGTAGGGCATGGGACTCTGCGCGCCGCTGTAGTCGGCCATGAGGCACGTCCTGCCAGCGCCATGGAGACCGCGCGTATGGCAGACGCTCTGGACGAAGCTCTGGCGGGAGGCGCTGTCGGGCTCTCCACAGGGCTCATCTATACGCCGGGCTCTTATGCGGATACTGCGGAGATCACCGCGTTGGCGGCCGTTGCCGCGCGCCACGGAAAGCCCTACGTAACGCATCTGCGCGATGAGATGTCAGGTGTCGAGAACGCCTTAGAGGAAGCGATCGCTATAGCGCGGGACAGCGGTGCGGCTCTGCATGTGTCGCACCACAAGACGGCCGGGAAGTATGCGTGGGGACGGACAGAGGTGACGCTGGCACGGCTGGCAGAGCTTCGGGAGTCGGGGATGGATGTCACGTGCGACGTCTATCCGTATACGGCCGGCAGTACGCAGCTGTCGGCGATGCTGCCTCCGTGGGCCCATGACGGCGGCCGTGCGCGGCTGCTGGAGCGGCTGCGCGACCCGGGGCAGCGTGACGCGCTGCGCAAGGCGATCACCGAGGGCGTGCCCGGCTGGGAGAACACCGTCGGCAACGGCGGCTGGGATCGCATCGTCGTGGCCGGTGCCCCGCAGCACGCCGCGTACCAGGGCCGCACCATCGCCGCCCTGGCGGACGCGGCCGGTGTGGACGCCGTCGACCTGGTCGCGGAGCTGCTGCTGAGCGAGGACGGCGACGTGACGATCATCAGCCACTCGATGCGCGAGGACGACGTCCGCCGCGTCCTGGCCGCCCCGTTCGCGATGATCGGCTCCGACGGCGTCCCCACCCCAGGCC